>JAKJAB010000090.1 GCA_022707725.1 Chloroflexota bacterium
CGGCGGCGTTGGGGCGCACGATACCCGCCTCCAGGCCGTTTACGTAGCGAGCCAGCCGTGCTGTCCCGTGCGAGGGGATGCCGCGCGCATCTGCTGCCACTAACACGTCAGCGGCAATCATCGCATCTTCCTCAGAGAGACGACAGGCTTGAAAGACCTGTTGGCAAAAGTCCTGCAATTGTTCAATAGAAATTCGCACAAATTCGGTGTTCATGTTTTCAGTCCTCTGGTTTCCAGTTGGGGAAACGCACGGCGGGCGTTAGGTGCACCGGAGAGATTAGTGATCGGCATTGTAGCTTCTCCTCGCTGATTGATGGCCTTCATTCAAGTTTTATGATAGCCCTAAATCTGGAAACCGTCAATAGTTTTGCGCACGCCAGTTTTAGCGCGTTTGACATTTGACAAAAGCAGCCCATCCTTAAGAGTGTACGACTGACCCGTGTGAGCAAAGGAGTCACCCATGAAAACAATCGGCCTGATCGGCGGTATGAGTTGGGAGTCGTCGCTCGAGTACTATCGCATCACCAATGAGACGGTCAAAGAAAGACTGGGCGGTCTTCATTCCGCCGAATGTGTGATGTATTCTGTGGATTTCGCGGCGATGGAGATACTACAACGTCAAGGGCGATGGCAAGAAGCCGCTCAACATCTGATTGGAGTAGCGCAGAACGTCGAAAAGGCCGGGGCCAATTTTGTTGTGCTGTGCACCAATACGATGCACAAAGTGGCCGATGACATCCAGGCGAATATCACCATCCCCTTGTTGCACATCGCCGATGCGACGGCGCAGAGGGTGAGTGCGACCGGTATCAAAACGATAGGACTGCTGGGTACGCGTTTCACGATGGAAGAAGACTTTTACAAAGGCCGTCTCAGTCATAGCTATGGTCTCAAAGTTATCGTACCTGACGATGACGAGCGCAAGATCGTCCATCGCGTCATCTACGACGAATTGGTGCTCGGCAACATCAGGCCGGAATCTCGGGCGCACTATGCGCGGATTATGGAGCGATTGGTGCAGTCCGGTGCAGAAGGCATTATCCTCGGCTGCACAGAGATAGGTTTGCTGGTCCACGATGAGGACAGCCGCGTGCCGCTGTTCGATACGACGAGAATTCACGCCGTTGCAGCAGTGGAATACGCGCTTGCGTGAGGAGGAGAATATGCCATTTGCGAAGAAATTCCGCGCGATGATGGATTTTCCATTTCCCGGTGACACCATCGGTGATTTCGAAATCGAGGACGTTGACGTTCACGACGAATGGGGCGCATCCGAGGGATACGTGTACGGGGTACGCATCGTGCTGCGTGGACCGGGAGGAAAACAGGCCGCACTGCGCGCCCTCAAGCCGTTGTTCTCGCAACACCCGACGACCTTTTCGGGCTACGGCAATCCCTACCAACTGTGGTTCAGAAAGCCGGAAATCGAAAGCCTGGGCGACCAACGTTACGCGGTGACTGTGAAGGGGTCGGGGGCGCGCATATACCTCGAGCAGAATTTGGCGCGCTTTCTGCAGTATCTGGATGACCAGCACCATTTGGCCGCGCCGTCTGATCCAGCAGAGCACAAGGCGTTGATCGAAGCTTACCTGGACCAGTATCGCGTCGAAATCGCGCTCCAGGTGGCACGCTACCACAAAATATTGACAAAAACAGTAGACGGTTGACGGTAAACAGCGAGAGGAGTGCAAATTCCTGAGTTTGCGGTATAGTGCGCTGGAATCATAACCTGACAATCCAGTACTGGTAACCCAGCAACCTATTTGGAGGAACATTGACCACCATCGCAAACCACTCGCTCTTCCGCACATTACGCGAGCTAAAAGGCAACCCGCGCATCAGCGTGCTTACTGAATTGATGTTCGGCATCCCGCACAATCTGTTTTCACCGTTTCTATCGGTCTATATGTTGGCCCTGGGCGTCACAGACCAGGGGATCGGGACCATCGCCAGCATAGGGCTGGCGTTCCAGATTCTCGGCGCGCTGCTCAGCGGCGCGATTGTCGACAAGTACGGTCGCCGTCCGACCTTATTCGTGGCCGATCTGATTGCCTGGGGTGTACCCTGCTTGATTTGGGCCATAGCGCAGGATATGCGTTTCTTTCTCGCCGCCGCGATGCTAAACGGCCTGTTCCGCATCTCGCACACAGCCTGGACCTGCTTGATGATCGAGGATGCCGAGGAACGTCATCTGGTTCACATCTGGACCTGGATCACAATCTTCGGAATATGCTCCTCTTTCTTCACGCCGCTGGGCGGCTGGATTGTGGGACGCGTTGGCTTAGTACCGGCCATGCGTGGACTGCTCATCTTTGGCTGCGTGATGCTCACAGCCAAAGCGTTGGTGCTGTACCTCTTTTCGCACGAAACGGCCCGGGGAAAGTTACGCATCGAAGAAACCCGCCACAAGTCGCTATTTAGCCTTCTGGGTGAGTATCGCAGCGTCTTCGGCCAGATCTTGCATTCCAAGCCGATTCTGGCAGCCCTATCCTTACTGGTGATCGCCAACATTTTCGGCACCGTCCACGGCAGTTTTTGGGGCGTACTGTTCACCACTAAACTCGGATTCGCCGAATCACAAATCTCTCTCTACGTGATGCTGCGTTCGATTATTATCGCCTTATGTTTCTTTTTGATCGGTCCGCGTCTCACGAACATGCGTAATTTTCGTCTGCCACTGTGGATAGGGTGCGCAAGCTATTTCGTCAGCCAGGCGCTGCTCGTCTTTATGCGGCCGCAGACGGTATCTTTGTTGGTGATCAGTGTAGCGCTTGAGGGTATCGGCGCGGCCCTGATCAACCCGATGCTCGAATCGCTGCTGGCTGTGGCGCTGGAATCCCACGAGCGAGCGCGCCTCAGCGCCATGGTGTATGTGGCTCTGATCGTGGTCACCTCGCCCTTCCCGTGGATTGCCGGACAGCTCTCCGCGATTGATCGCTCCTTGCCCTTCGCGATGAATATGGGCCTGTTCGTGATTGGGGCAGGACTGGTGTGGGTGATTGGTCGCCGGCAGTCGTTCGCGTCGCTCCATAGGGAGTAACAGCTCTATCTAAACTGCCCAAAAATCACAACAATCCGTGACGTCGGGCAATAGCCACAGCTTGGGTGCGGTTTTCGGCCTGGAGCTTGCCGAGGATGTTGGAGACGTGGTTCTTCACGGTTCCCTCGGAAATCACCAGCCGTTCGGCGATCTCGCGGTTGCCGTATCCCTGCGCCAGGAGCACCAGCACGTCGTGCTCGCGTTCGGTCAGCGGCTCGAGGGGGGCCGCTCCGGGGCAGATCATTTCGCGCAGCATCCGTGAAGCGATCTCCGGCTGAATAAAGACTTCACCAGAATACACCCGGCGGATGATCTGGGTCAGGTCATTGGCCGGTGTGTCTTTGAGCAGAAAACCACGCGCGCCGCTGCGCATTCCCTCGAAAACGTAATCGTCGCGGGCAAAGGTGGTGAGGATGATGATTTTTGCTTCCGGCCAGGCCCCGCAGATCGCCGCAATGGCTTCGAGACCATTCATCCGTGGCATCTGCACATCCATCAGAATGATGTCAGGGCGCAAGGTCATGGCCTGCCGGATCCCCTCCTCGCCGTCGCCGGCCGTCCCTACAACGCGAAAACCCGGTTCCAGGTCAAGAATGGTCTGCATCCCCTGCCGCATAAGGGTTTGATCTTCGACCAGCAACACGCGAATAGGCTGTTCCGTCATCCCTCACCCACCAATCACGGGCAGGCGCGCTTCGATGACGGCGCCACCGTCGTTGCATAAGGTCATCGTCCCGCCCAGACCTTCGACCCGTTCCCGCATTCCCCGCAGCCCAAAGTGATTCGGGCTGGCGTCGGCCTCGTCAGGTAGGCCAATGCCGTTGTCAGCAATCCGAACGGTTAGGGTGCGCGCCTTGCAGGACAGGCTCACGATGACATGGGTTGCCCGCGCGTGCTTCTCCACATTGGTCAAGGCTTCTTGAACCACGCGCCATATCGTCTCCGTCAGCACCGGACTGAGCGCAGGGGTCTCTTCGTCGAGAGTACAGGCGACCGTCAGACCGGTACGCTGTCCGAATTCCACACACAGGGACTGGAGGGCCGAATGCAGGTCACGGTCGCCGAGACCCGGCGCGCGCAGTCCTGCAATGGAACGACGCAGCGCATCCATACTGCTGCGGGTCAGCGTTTTCAGCGCATCCATCTGCGCTGTTGCACGCTCCGGATCGACGCGATAGAGCCGCTGCACGGCTTCCAACTGCACCGTCAGCGCCACCAGGGTATGTCCCAGGCTATCGTGAAGGTCGCGGGCCAGCCGTTCCCGTTCCCGCAACACGGCCAATTCCGCCTCACGCGCTTTCGTCGCCTCCAGCTCTTTCTTCGCCGCCTCCAGTCGGGCGATCAGCAGCCCGCGTTCCTGACTGGTACGGCTCAACTGATTGACGAAGACCAGAATCACCGCAATCGAAATCCACTGCGCCAAAACGCCCAATAAGGCCCAGCTTGACGCTGTGATCATACCCGTGCGCATCATAAAACGGTATATCACCACAAAGACAAACGTCGCACCAGTCAGCGCGCCCCACAAAGGCAACAGGCCAAACATCTGCCCAACATACGCAAATCCTAGCCACCAAATCGCCGGCGTCAACCAGATCTCGATCGCCCACAGCACCAGGCATACCACAAAGTAAGAGAGCAACAACCGGAGATCAGGCGGCCATTCCCGCTTGCTCATCACTAGCCACAGGTAAATGCCAGCCTGCGTCAAGAGCAGCACCGCCGTGACGATAGCACGCCACCCCAGGCCAACCCAGCTCTGCCACAAGGTGAGTACCAACGCACCGGCCAACGAGCCAAGCATCAGCACATTGAAGAACACGATGTACCAGCGATATTGCTCTCGCGGCAGTGGAAAGGTTGATTCAGATTTCATCTACATTGTCCTCTCATCCAAGTATAGCCAGGAACAGTGAGAAAGCGAATCGGCGAGAAAGTATCCACTCACCCACTTTCTCGCGCTCCTAGGCTTTGGGCGACCAGCGAAAGAGTCGCGCTGCCGCCAGGGTTGCAAGAACAATATACCCCGTTGTGATCAGCAAGCTGAAGCCCAGGTCGGAACTGAATTGCCCCTTGAGAAGCGGTGGGCGCACCAACTGAACCACCGCGTAGGCCGGGAGGTAGGGCGCCGCTTCCTGAAGCCACGTGGGCATGGCTTGAATGGGCATAATCATATCGGTGATGAACATCTGACTGAAATTGAGCACTTGCCCCACCGCGACGGCCACTCCGGCTGTGGGCGCCACGCCGCTGATGACCTGTCCTATCGCTACAAAGGTCACGATACCGACGATAACCATGGGAAACGCGCGCAGCACTCCAGCCCACGTGAGCGGCATCCCGAAGACGAGGACGGCAAAGCTCACGATGAGGGTGCTTTGTAGTAAGCCGATCAAGACATTGACGAGCAAGTAGCTGCCCACCAGGGATGAGGCAGGAACCGGGCTGGTCTGCAAGCGGCGTAGGATCCCTTTCTCCCGCATTTCCACCATCAGCGTACCACTACTTAGCAAGCCAAAGGTCAGGATATTGAACACGACCACACCTGGCGCCACCCAGGTCATATAATCCGTGTCGCCCACCTGCCCTTCGCCAAAAACGAAGCGGTAAATGATGAGGATGAGGATGGGGAACGCCAGGTTCCAGAACAGGGTCATGCGATTGCGTATGTGCATCAAGAACATAGCTTTAGTCAACAATGCGAAACGTTTCATGATATCTCTCCTTATCGATCAGGCGACCAGGGCTTTGCCGGTCAGCTTCAAGAATACGTCTTCCAGGTTGGGTTGGCGCAGTGTAACATCGCCAACGGAATGACCCAACGTCGTCGCCAACACTTGCAGGGCCGCCAGCGTCGCCTGCGGCTCCGAGGTCTCGAGTTCCAGGTATTCACCCGTATAACGGGCCATACGCACACCGGGGAGGCCCTCCGCCTGCGCCAGCGCCACGTCGCAAGCGGTCTTTAGCACGGGATAGGCATCAAGTCCGGCAATGAGCCGCGCGGGGGTGTCGCAAGCCACAATTTCACCGCCATCGATAATAGCGACGCGACCACAAAGTGCTTCCGCCTCCTCCATCGCGTGTGTGGTGAGAACGATAGTGCGCCCTTCCTGATGTAACGTGCGGATCATAGCCCAAACGTCCCGCCGCGCCCGCGGGTCAAGCGCAGAGGTGGGTTCGTCCAGGAGAACGATTTCAGGATCGTTGGCTATGGCCAACGCCAGCGCCAGGCGCTGTTTTTGTCCGCCGGAAAGCCGGCGGGACAACTTTTGCGCTTGATCCTCCAGGTCAAAACGCGCAAGCACAGCAGAAATTTCAGCCGGCGTCAAAAAAACTTCATATAATGCCGCGTAGACTTCTACCAATTCCGCCACCGTCAAATCATCCAACAACGCCGTATGCTGCAATTGGACGCCCAGGTGGGACTTCGTCGCCTGCGGCTGGCGCGTGACCTCAACCCCGGCAATCCGCACGCCGCCGGCCTCCGGTTGAAGAATACCCTCGACGCAAGAAAGCAGCGTGGTCTTGCCGGCCCCGTTCGGTCCCAGCAAACCAAAAATCTCACCCTGGTGAATGTCCAAAGTCACATTGTCAAGCGCACGCACCTGGCGCGCGCCATGTCCATAGACGGCTGTAAGGTTCTCGATACGAATGAGTGTCTCGTTCATTACATTCCCTCCTTGATGATTCTCGTTTCACATACAATCTGCGCTTATTCTAACGCCAAAAAGCGGCCACCCCCAGTCCCAAACGATGGATTTTACCAATTCTGAAAGGTCTATGTTCAGCTATGCCGAAAGTCATAGAAGACATAAAGGCAAGAGTTTGTTGTTATGACCAAACGCGGGGTTTTTTAGTCAACGGATTCAACGAGTGAAACGGGTTTTCGCCGGGGCTTCTATTTGCCCCGCCCCATATTCACCTGTATAATGCCCTACAATACACAGCATAACCAAAATTCTATCGAAAAGGAGCATATTATGGCTACATTCAACGGTTTAGGTCTACATATCGGCAATCTCGCCCGGCTCTCGAATGCACAATCGCGCTCGATCAGCCCGGAGAACTTCACCGGCGAGAAAGGCAAAGCGGGCATGGCCATCGAAGGGACCGGCGCGGGATGCGCCCGCGAACTGGGCCAGGGGTGGAAGATTTCGCCTTCGGTGGGCATCGATCCAGGGCAAACGTTCACCCTGGCGGACATCAGCGGGCCTGGCGCGATCCAGCAAATCTGGATGACGCCGACGGGTCACTGGCGTCACAGCATCTTGCGCATCTACTGGGACAATCAAGAGCAGCCGTCGGTGGAGTGCCCGGTGGGCGATTTCTTTGCTGTGGGCTGGGGGCAGTACGCGCACCTGTCGTCGCTGGCGGTGTGCGTCAATCCCGGCAGCGCCTTCAACTGCTATTGGGAGATGCCCTTCCACAAACGCTGCCGCATCACGATGGAGAACATCAGCGAGGAGCGGATGACGCTCTACTACCAGATCAATTACACGCTCACCGATGTGCCGGACGATGTGGGATACTTCCACGCGCAATTCCGCCGCACCAACCCGCTGCCCTACAAAGAAGTCTACACCATCCTCGACGGCGTGAAGGGACAGGGGCACTACGTCGGCACCTACATGGCGTGGGGCGTCAACAACACCGGCTGGTGGGGCGAAGGCGAGATCAAGTTCTATATGGACGGCGACGGCGAGTTCCCCACCATCTGCGGCACAGGGACGGAGGACTACTTCTGCGGCTCGTACAACTTCGAGAGCCCGGCGACGCGCGAGTACCAGCCTTTCACCACGCCCTACAGCGGGCTGCACCAGGTCATCAAACCCGACGGCGTCTACCGTTCGCAACAACGCTTCGGCCTGTACCGCTGGCACATCGTCGATCCCATCCGCTTTCAGAAAGACCTGCGGGTGACGATCCAGGCGCTCGGTTGGCGCAGCTTCAAGCGCTACCTCCCCCTGCAGGACGACATCGCCTCTGTCGCCTACTGGTACCAGAGCTTGCCGACCGCGCCTTTCCCGGTTTTGCCCGCCCGCGATTACCTGGAAGTCATTTGAGTAGACGGTAGGCGGGGCCTTCCCCCTATCTACTGTCTACCTTGGAGGGTCTATGATTCGCATCCTATATTTCAGTAGCGCGGGAGAAATTCGCACCGCTGTCGCTACAGAAGCGTTGCCGGAACTGCTGCACGACACGGAGGGGATGCTGTGGTTGGACATGCGCGAAGAGTCGCCGGAGGCCTGCACGCCCATTTTGCGCGACGTATTCGGTTTCCACCCCTTGGCGATCGATGATGCGTTAGAAGAATCGCACGTTCCCAAAGTGGACGATTGGGGCAAATACCTGTATCTAGTGCTGCACGCGGTCAGTTACGACATCGATGAAAACGACATCGACACGCTGGAACTGGATATGTTCGTGGGTGCAAACTATATCGTCACCCACCATGACACGCCATTGAAAGCCGTGGATCGCGTGTGGAACCTGTGTCAGCGCGACGAACGTCACCTGCGGCGCGGCCCCGCGCATCTGCTCTACAAACTGGCCGACGAGGTCGCTGCCGATTATATGCCGGTCGTCGAAGACATCGATGTGACCATCGACGAAATCGAGGATCAGGTGTTCGATAACCCTGCGCGGAGCGTCCTGGAGCAGATTTTCGGCCTCAAGCGCACACTGCTCACGTTGCGGCGCATCATCGGCCCGCAGCGCGAGGTGCTCAACAAGCTCGGGCGCGGCGATTACGCCGTCATCCCTACCGAGTATGGCGTCTTCTTCCGCGATGTGTATGATCACCTGGTGCGGCTGTACGACATCAGCGAAAGCCTGCGCGATCTGGTCGGCGGCGCGCTGGACACCTACCTGTCGGTCGTCAGCAATCGTATGAACGAGGTGATGAAGACGTTGACCATCATCACCACACTGTTTATGCCGGTCTCCTTTCTCGCCGGATTCTTCGGGATGAACTTTTTCCAGCCCGTCTTCCGGCTCGACATCTGGACCAGCCCCGGCGCGTTGGCAGCGCTTATAGCGGCTATGCTACTCTTCCCCGTAGGGATGTTTCTGTGGATGCGAAAGCGAGCATGGATGTGAACCCAGCAATGGACAGCCAAAATCCAAAACGCATTTTGATACTTACCGCCAACGCGGGATTTGGACATCGCAGCGCCGCCATCGCCATCGCTGCGGCTTTGCAGGAAATCTACTCGGATTTATGTACCGTCGAGATTGTGAACCCGCTGGATGACAAACGGACGCCGCTGCCCTTACGTGAGAGCCAAAGCGATTATGACAAGCTGGTGCGCATTATGCCAGAATTTTACCGGTTTTGGTACGAAACCAGCGATAGTGCGGCTGGCAGCACTGTCATCGACGCAGCCTTGCTACCGATGTTACTGGAAGTCATGGCCGATCTGATCCGGAAGCATCATCCTGATGTTATTGTGACCACCTATCCCCTCTACCAGTTCCCGCTCCACACGGCTTACAGCTTGCACCGCCAACGCGCGCCGTTGGTCACAGTCATCACGGACTTGGTCAGCGTCCATCGGGTATGGTTTCATCGCACCTGTGACCTGTGCATCGTCCCCACCGAGGCCGTGCAGCAACTAGGACTGGAATCTCACATCCCACCGCACAAACTGAAAATCGTCGGCATCCCAGTTCATCCAGATTTTGCGCGCGAGCGTCAGGACAAAGCCTCCCTGCGCACCGAACTGGGCTGGCGAACCGATCTCATCACACTCCTGATCGTGAGCAGCAAACGGGTGAGCAAACTGCGCGACATTCTACGCGCGCTCAATCACGCGCGCCTGCCGCTGCAACTTGCCATCGTGACCGGCGGCGATGAGGTGTTATACAACGATCTCAGCCAATGGGAATGGCACGTCGAGACGCACCTCTATCAATTCGTGAAAACCATGCCCATGCTGATGCACGCCGCCGATTGTGTGATGAGCAAAGCCGGCGGGTTGATCGTTTCAGAATCGCTGGCTTGCGGTCTGCCGATCTTGTTGGCGGACGTGCTGCCCGGCCAGGAAACTGGCAACGCCGATTACGTTGTGCAAAACGGCGCCGGGGCGCTCGCCGAAGACCCGAGTACAGCTTTGGAAGTGCTCTATCACTGGCTCGACCAGGACGCCCACCAGCTCGCTGAATACGCGCAAAACGCGCAACGCCTGGGCCGTCCACACGCGGCTTACGACATCGCCGATCTGGTATGGGAACTCGCCTCGCGCACCCAAACGCCATAACAAGGAAGACTCTTCACCGGCGCGCCCGAAGGCGTGATTTTGGGGATGAAGGAGAAAGTCTGGCTGCAGCCGGGCGACGAAATCACCGTGGAAGTCGAGAAGTTAGGTAAATCGACCAACTGGCTGGCGGCGGAATAGCCAACCGGTCATTCTTGCGCCACATGCTACGCATGTGCCCATCATACCATACGAGGTGACAATCATGACAAAAACATACCGCAATCCCATTCTGCCCGGGTTCTATCCCGACCCTTCATTCTGTCGCGTTGGGGAAGACTACTTCATGGTGACCTCAACCTTCGAATACTTCCCCGGCCTGCCGATCTTTCACAGCCGCGACCTGGTGCACTGGCGGCAGATCGGGCACGTCCTCGACCGGCCCTCGCAATTGCCGCTCGACGGCGTGCGGCCCTCCGGCGGCTTGTATGCGCCGACGATCCGCTATCACGACGGCGTTTTCTACGTCATCAACACACTGGTGGCGGGGACAAAAGAGCACGGCAACTTCATCGTCACGGCGACCGACCCGGCCGGGCCGTGGTCGGAGCCGTACTGGCTGAAGGACGCGCCGGGCATCGACCCCTCGCTGCTCTTCGACGACGACGGGTGCGTGTGGTATACCGGCAACCGCATTCCCCCGCAGGGTGAAAAGTATCGTGGACACCGTGAAATCTGGCTGCAAGAGCTAGATTTGCAGACGATGCAACTCACCGGCGAGAAATACGCGCTATATGACGGCATGATGAAGGACAGCATCCATGCCGAAGCGCCGCATCTCTACAAAATCAACGGCTGGTACTACCTGCTGATCGCGGAAGGCGGCACGAGCCACAACCACGCCGTCACCATCGCGCGCAGCCAAAACATCACTGGCCCCTACGAGAACAACCCGCGCAACCCCATCCTGACACACCGCCACCTGGG
>JAKJAB010000091.1 GCA_022707725.1 Chloroflexota bacterium
CCGTTTTCACTCAAGAGATCCTGCATAATGTGCCATTGTCCTAATAGTTATGCCTGAGCTAAAATTCGAGGATTACATGACTCTCTTGAGAAAAGGTCGCTGTTGACTTGAATGTGGGGAGAAATCGGTAAAAAACCCGATTTTTAGCGCGTTTCATCCCTACAACGCAGGAGTTATGAAGCACAAGTGGGACACATCACGCGCACCAGTTTTTGAAAAATCGGGTTTTTTCAGCGGAGTCAGATAACGGTTCCAACAAAATCTCCTTGATTACACTCACATCCTCCGAGCCGATGCCACAATGCTCCAGATAACCCGCGATGCCGCCATACTCGTCCTCGATTTTGCCGATAACGGCGCGGATGTAGCGTTCCTGCGAGGCGACCACGGCGTGCAGGCTTTGTGTGGAGAGCAGCCCTAGCGAAAGCGTCTTGAGCAACGTCACCGTGTGGCGTATCTGGGGCAGCAGATTGGCGTTGGAACGCAGGTACTCAGCCGTCACATCTTCACCGCTTACACCAAGCGCCAATTGGATGACGGCGCTGACAAAGCCGGTACGATCCCGGCCCGCGCGGCAATGGATAAGCGCCGGATAAACGTCAGGTTGCTGCAACAACGAGAACAGCGCCCCCACCTGTGAGCGCGAATGATCCACGGTATCCAGGTAAACGCCCTCCACCATATCGTAGACGGCAGTCTGGACGTCGCGGCGGAAAAACAATGGCTTCAGCCGTTGGCGCGTGATCTCATCGAAGGGCATCGGCAGTGAGACGACGCGCGCGCCAGGCCACAGGCGCAGCGCTCGTTTGCGCTCCTTCGGCGAGCGCAGATCGATCAGCGTTTTGACGCCGAGCGCGCGCAAAACTTCACGGTCGCGGCGGCTGGCCTGATCCGCGCGACCGGAACGGTACAGGCAGCCAGTTTTTATGCGCTGCCCGCTTGTTGTAGAATAACCGCCAAAATCCCGAAAATTGATCAATTGTTCCATAAGGTTTTGCGCAGGTTCTAGCAGCTTGTCGAAGAGATTGAGAAATCCGGTCTTTTAGGCTGAAAACACTCGTTTTTGTAGCGAAAGCGCCTCGTCAAACGATCAAAAACCGGATTTCTGCACGTTCGAGGCCGGTTTTCCCGCAGCCGTTGTAGACGCGCCGGGTAACGCCGCCGGAAAACGCCGGCAGGCTATCCACAAGCGACGCAGCTCAAGCTAAAAGCCTTCCGTCCTCACCGCCACACCGGGTTCAGTTCGCGGACGACCAACGAACGCACCAGCGCCGCTCCGCCCTCTACGCCGAGGCGCCACGGCAGGGCCTCAGCCGATGGGAGCACGCCGAGAGGCAAAGCCGCCCGTCCGTCCGCGCCAAAGATTTCGAGCGAGACGCGGTCCGTCAGAAAACGCAAGCTCAATCTGCCGTCTAGCAACGGCAAGGGAACAACAACGCCTTCGCCGGCCAACGTCTCACGCGCCACGTCGTACGTCAACGGGACGCCGCGGATGACGAAGTTGATGGCGGCAGCCGCGCCTGGCTCGATCTCAGCGTGAAGGTCGAACAGGTCGCCGTCAATCGTGCTTAACAGATTCTCACCAGGGGCAAGCGGCGCAGCCTGCCAGCGGCGTTCCTGCCGGTACAGCGATTCGATCTCCTGCACCGGCCAACTGTACAAGCGGACGCCCTCCGGCGTCGTCCGCAATGTCAGTTCGCAGGGGAAGGCCATCATCTGATTGAAGGGCATCCCCGGCAGATTGCCGCGCAGCCAGGCGATTTGGATGCGCCGGCCGTCCGGCGCATCGCTCCACGTCTGCGCGGCGTAGCTGTGACCGCCGCCGGCGTAGCGGAGAACCTCGCTTTCCGGCTTGAACGTATCGCCGTCGAAGCTGCCGAGCGCGTAGTTGCCGTTCGCGCCCCAGAACACCCAGCGCGTGTTCGTCGGGTCGCCATCTACGGGCAATTCGAAGAAGTCAGGGCACTCGGTCGCGTCGCCGATGTGGACGTCGCACAGCTTGCGCCACGTCTTCAGGTCTGGCGAGCCATACAGCGCGTAATCGTAATCCACCAGATAGAGCGCCATCACCCACTGCTGGCTCGGCGCGTGCCAGATCACCTTCGGGTCGCGGTTGCCCGCAGCGATATTGCCGAGCACAGGGTTGCCGGCGTACTTCACCCACGTCTCGCCGCCATCGGTGCTGTAGGCGAGACATTGCGTGTACGGCTCGCCGGCGGCAGTGTAGATCAAGACCAGCGGCGGATCGTCGCCCTCCTGGAAGCCGGTGGTGTTTTGCCAGTCCACCACGGCGGAACCGGAGAACATCACGCCCAGATGATCAGGGTAAAGCACATCGCCCAGTTCCTCCCAATGGAGCAGATCACGACTGACGGCGTGACCCCAGTGCATATTGCCCCATCCCCATCCGTAGGGGTTATGCTGGTAGAAGAGGTGGTACACGCCATCGTAAAACACCAACCCGTTCGGATCGTTGAGCCAGCCGCGTTGCGAGGTGAAGTGGAACTGTGGGCGGTACTTCTCGCGGTAGAGGTCGTCCATCCCCACCGGCGTCTCACTCTGGATGAGCGCCGCAAGCGCATCATCATCCGCACCCTCCACCGCCGCCGTCAGCCGCGTCCCCTGGAACGGTGCGAGGTCCGCGTAGACCCAGAAATCCGGCTCGCCCTCGGCCAATTCGATGTCGAAGCGGTACACTTCCGCGCCGTCCACCACAAAGCGCACCACGCGCTTCTCCGCGCCATTTGTCACCGGCAAATTGAGATACCGGCGCTCGACGAGAAATGTTCTTTGTGCCATACGCTATCCTCCAAAAAACACAGCAGGTTTACCGTTCATTTTACGCGAGAAATGGGAAATGAGAATAGCCATACGACTTTCCCGCATTTTGCGCTATACTAGAGGCAAATGGCAATTGTAAAAATGATGGAGGTGCGTTATGGGATTATCGAGGGCCGATTCCCAACAAGTGCTGCGAGAACTGGAAAATATGTCGCCGACCATGCTGGATCAGGTGTTAACCTTTGTGCAGTTCTTGAAGTATCAGAAACAAGCAGATCACGTCAACGTGCCATCCGGGCGATATGATTTCTCCGATTTAGTCGGGAAACTGTTATGGCGTGGAGACGCTGTAGCTATGCAGAGGCAACTGCGCGATGAATGGTAGACCAAGCCGCTATCTATTGGACACCAATGCGGTGGTTGCCTTACTGCAAGGCCATACTGGAGACGTCGATTGCTTTCAAGCGTTTGAGCAACGCGTCGACGTGATTGGGCTGACACGCTACGCTGTCGCTTACTTGAAGGCCATTGTTCGGATGCGGCAACAATACAGGCTAAAGCTTCCTGATGCGATCATCGCAGCTACAGCATTGGAATATTCGGCGACATTGGTTACGGCAGATCGACAATTGCAAATTGGCAACTTCTGCAAAAGCCTAATGTGCTGCATCGGCTACTCCGAGACCTCGCACTGTTAATGCTTCGGCGCGTTGGCGAATATAAGACAAATCGACCGCGACAATCTGCCCGATTTGCCGTAGCAAGGTCAGTAAATGTTCTCGTGCAGCGAAATCCTCAATTGCCGCTATCTCGGCAGTATGAACGGGCGAGATCAACATTATACATTGGTTTCCCTCTTTTGACGATCCCCTCATTCCTGCTACAATCCACCCTATGAGCGAATACCCGCGTGTGATTTTGGCGCCGCAGCGCGATGTGTCGGTGCGGCGGCGGCATCCCTGGTTGTTCTCCGGGGCCATCAAGCGTGTCGAAGGCGCGCCCAAGCCCGGCGCGCTGGTCGCCGTCCACAGCTTCGAGGGGACGTTCCTCGCCTGGGGACACTACAGCGCCGCCTCGCAGATTCGCGCGCGGCTGTTCGCGTGGGATAAGCGAGATGCGCCGGAGATGGCGGAGTTCTGGCGCGGACGGCTGGAACGGGCCATCGCGGCGCGACAGCCGTTGCTCGCCAACGGGGACACCACCGCCTGCCGCCTCGTCAACGCCGAGTCGGACGGCATCCCCGGGTTGGTCGTGGATCGCTACGACGATGTGATCGTCGTGCAATACCTGTCCGCCGGGGTGGACGCGCGGCGCGAGCTGTTCAACGAGTTGCTGGTTGAACTGTTGCACCCTGCGACGCTCTATGAGCGCAGCGACGTGGATGTGCGCGAGAAAGAGCGATTGGCCCCGCGCGCGGGCTTGCTCTACGGAGAAGAACCGCCGGATATCGTTGAGATTGTCGAAAACGGTCTGCGCTTCGGCGTGGATGTGCGGCGCGGGCACAAAACCGGCTTCTACCTGGATCAGCGCGACAACCGCACTCTGTTGCGCGCCGCCGTCACGCCGCTGAACGCGCCGACCGTGCTCAATGTTTTCGCGTATACCGGCGGGTTCGCCGTTTACGCGCTGGCGGGCGGGGCGGCGGGCGTGACCAACGTGGATACATCGGCGGAGGCGCTGCGCGTAGGACGGGCGAATCTGGCGTGCAATGGCTTCGTGGAGGCCAACGTAGAGGACATCGAAGGCGACGCTTTCACCGTGCTGCGGGAGTTACAAACGCAAAAGCGCCGGTATGACGTGGTGATCCTCGATCCACCCAAGTTCGCGTTCACGCAGGGCGATGTGAAACGCGCCGCCCGTGGCTACAAGGACATCAATATGCAGGCGCTGCAACTGCTCACTTCCGGTGGCTTGCTCTTCACGTTCTCGTGCTCTGGGGCGATTTCCGCCGATTTGTTCCAGAAGATCGTGTTCGGCGCGGCGCTGGACGTGAAACGCGATGTGCAGATCATCGGGCGGATGACGCAAAGCAGCGATCATCCGGTCGCACTGACGTTCCCGGAAGGGGAGTACCTGAAAGGGTTAGTCTGTCGCGTTGTCCGGTAATTCTCAACGGATTGAACGGATTCAAACGGAAAAACACTGGAGTATTGACTTTGGACGTTCGACATCGGATTAAACGCATAAGGTTTATGTTTCTGGGTGTCCTTTGCGCGCTGCTGGTATTCGGTCGGACGTCATTGCGTGCCCAAGCACCGGACGAGCCGCTCACGCTGGAGGTTATCCCGGCGTGGGAGGGGTACGTGCGTCACAGTTGGTGGACGGAGGCACGCGTCACACTGCGCAACGAGGGTGCGGATTGGCGCGGCGATCTCGTCGTTCGCGACGAGCAGAATCAGGTGACGTACCGCCAGGCGATTGAGCTGCCGTCCCATTCGTACAAGCAATACCGGCTGGCACTCTTCGTCGGCGACAACGCCATACCCATCATCGCCTTGCACGATGCCAAAGGGATACAGCAAGAGACGCGCGTCCCCGGCCGTGGAACGTTCGAGACGGGACGCGCCATCGCCCTGGTCGACACACGGGAGGCGTTCGCGCGCGGGCAGCTTGCCGAGTCGGATGCGCTGATCTGGCTGCCGGACCTCACCGGCTTGCCCGAAACGCCGATGGCTTGGGACGTGATCGTGCTGCTGCTCAACGGCATCCCCACCGCCGACCTGACCGCCGCACAGCAAAAGGCACTGCTAGCCTGGGTTGCCGCAGGCGGACATCTGATCATCGGCGGCGGACCGGCGCTCGGGCAGACACTGGCCTCTCTACCCGAGGCGCTGCGCATCGCCACACCCGGCAACGTGCGCCAATTCGAATCCATCACTGTGGAAAGAGCAACGCTCTATGACGTGGCAGCAGCGCCGTTGACGCCCGATGCCGGTGCAAAGCGACTGGCAACGGCAGATGGAGAAACCATCGTGGCACGCCGCAGCGTTGGCAAAGGCGTCGTGGACGTCATCGGGTGGGATATGGCGCACCCAACCGATGTTGCCTGGCTGACGCGGCTTTGGGATGACGATCCACTTCCTGCCGTCAGCACATCAGGCAGCGACCCGTCCGTCTCCCAGGCGCTCTCATCCGGCAGTCTAAACGTCTATACCCTGTTCGCCGTTCCCCTCACAATTATGCCCAAATTCTGGCCCTGGCTGCTGCTCTTTCCCCTGTATATCTTTCTCATGGGACCAGGAACGCTCCTGCTGGTGCGACGGCTGAAACGCCCTGTGCTGGCATGGGTCTTCATCCCTGTCTGGATTTGTGGCGCAGTGGTTATCCTGGCGCTCGGATTAAGCAGCGCGTTCTCGCAAACCTTCCCGTTGGTGCATGAAGTTGCTATGGTCTCTGTGCCCGATGCAGCGCTTCCGGCCCGCGTGGTTCAGGGAACGGCCATCTACGCGCCGCGCGTCCGCCGCCTGACGTGGAACGGTCCAGGCTTCCAACGTCCGCTATCCGGCAGCTATCGCTTCGATAGCTGGTACGACTCAGGGGATCCTTTTCCGGTCGACGCCCGCTTCACAGACGCCGGGACGACACTCCACATTCGTAACCCCCTCGGCGTCGTCACCTGGGGCGCAGAGGGGCTATACGACAGCCCGGACATCGCCACAGATCTGCGACTCGCCCCTCAGGAAGATGGGAGCGGCGCGCTCTATCTCACCGGAGAAGTGTGGAGCGAAGCTGCGCTGCGCGACGTAGCGTTGTTGATGGGAAATGCTTCCTATGGCATCACCCTCACCGAAAACATCGCCCAAGGCACAACACTGACTGTGTCCAGACCCATCACCGCGACATATTCGTTATACAACTCTGGCTACACCTCCGGTTTCTGTGGAGCCACCAGCACTTACGCCGCTTACGCCATATATCCGTCAATCCCCTCAGTCTACAGATTCGCTTCTTCGCCAATGGAGTGTTATCTCACCGGTCTTATGGATGACGTTCCCTTTCCGGCGCAGGGATTGGGCGGCGCCCAGTATCAAGAAAGTTGCATGATTTATACGATTCCATGTCCTGCACAACCTCTTGGAAAGCTGAAAGTGGCACTAGAAGCCGCGGCAAATAAAGTCGAAAACGGCTGGGTCAATTCCGTGACCAACATCCTCTACGCCTACACCCCCGCCGCGACCTTGAACTATGTGCTGCCGATTTATATGCAAATCCAAAAAGTCGAGACACTCACTCTGGTTTTGCTGCCTGTTCCACAGGCCGGCACCAGCCAACCCCTGACCGCCATTACCGAGATCTCACTATGGAATTGGGAAGAGCAAACGTGGATCGATTATCCACCGCCAGGGGCAGAGTCATCGCAACAGGCACGCATTGTCTTGACGGGGGACACAGCGCAACAGGTTTTCGACGTCCAACAGGGCGTGCGCATGCGCATCAGCACGCGCGACAGCGTGACGATGAAGTTGATCCTCACCCTCGAAGGGTCGCCTTGACCAACACCAGGGTGGTAACAACGCAGATGGAGCACTGATGCAAACAGTCCGCATTATCATTGACACCGCGAAGGCTTATTACGAAGAGGTATTATTCTTTATCGTGACCGGCGGGATCCTGCTCGCCGCAACTTTCCTCGTCATTCCAATGCCATTTGCGCTGGTGGGATTATGGATGATTGCCCATCGCGCCGTGCGCGGCTTGGGTGTCAACTGGGGATTGTATTGGAGAGCGGTGAAGGAATACGGACTGCGCTCTTTGCAGCTCACGCTTGTTCTAGCACTCGGGTATGGGTTGCTGGCCATCAACGTCTGGTTCTACACCACGCCGGACATCTCGCCTTTCCCCGCCGGCGTCCTGGCATGGATCCGCCCCATTGTGCTCGTGATTGGATTGGTGTGGATCTGCATCAGCTTCTATGCGCACGCCTTTCTGGTCGAGTTGGAGGAACCCAAACTGCTGTTGATCCTGCGCAGCAGTCTGTCACTCACATTTATCAAGCCGGTACCAACAGTGATACTGCTGATCATTACCCTGGCGTTGACCGTGTTGAGCGTTGCGGTGCCCATTTTGCTCCTCGCGCTGCCGGGCTTCATCGCCACGCTCAGCATCACTGCCGTGCGCACGCTCGTCGTCGCCGTCCGCGAGAAGTATGGCGTTGTAGAAGCAGAAAGCCAGTCGGCGGATTGAACAGATCTCAAATGACCTACACGTACCCCTACCCCCGACCCGCGCTGACAGTGGATATCGTGCTCATCAAGGAAGAGCACGATGGACCGGAAATCTTGCTCATCCAACGCAACCACCCGCCCTTCACCGGGCATTGGGCGCTGCCGGGTGGTTTTGTGGATGAGAACGAGCCGCTGGAAGCTGCCGCTCGCCGCGAACTTTTCGAGGAAACCGGACTGGAACCGCTAGAATTACGACAACTCGGAGCGTTCGGCGATCCAGGGCGCGATCCGCGCGGATGGACGGTGACCATTGTGTTCTGGACGCGCGTTACAGGTGACGTGACACCGCGCGCGGGCGACGATGCCTCCGCCACCCGCTGGTGGCCTATCGACGCCCCTCCGCCGCTCGCGTTCGATCACGCCGACATCGTGCGCCAGGCAAAAACAATCGTAAACCCACAAAGTTTATTCCTGAAGAGTTGCCATGCGGCAAGCCACACCGACGAGGATGAAAAGGATTTCCTCAACGGATTCAACGAAATTTAACGGATATTTTTCCGTTGAATCCGTTCGATCCGTTGAGGCTATTTTTTAAGGGGCCTACGCCCAGCCGGGAAGCATTTCGGCGTTGGCTTCGAGCAGTTCGTTGAACATGTCCCACGCCTGATCCACGCTGATGCGGCAGAGTGGATCGTTGAGCAGCGCCTGGAAGGCCAGGTCTTTGTCCTGCATCAGCGCCGCCTCCAACGTCAACTCCTGCACGTCGATGACGCGGCGCACCAAAACCTCCAATCCAAAGGGCAGCGGTTTTGGCACGACCGGCGCGAGGCTGTTTTTGCGGAACTGCGCGTTCGTCTCGACCACTGCGCCGAGCGGTAGGCCGGGCAGTTGGCCCGTGTTTGGCAGATTGACGTTCGTATCGAGCGGTTCGACGCCGAGCAGCGCCAACATCTGCGCCACGCCTTCCTCGCCGGAGTGGCGCAGACCGTCTTCCGTGGTGTATCCCTGGGCAGCGGCGGGAGCGTTCTGCGGCGGCCGCCACGTCCCCAGGCGGAAACTCGACGGGGTGAGGATGACACCGTAGCGATACAGGTTCTCCTCCGAGATCAGATACCACGGCACAAACTCCGCCAGATGACGGTCGCCGGCAGCGCCGAGCGCGCCGAACCGCCGCAGAAAATCGAACGCGACGAGCTTCTGCGACGAGAACCACAGGCCGCGTTCCTTCGCCATGAGCGACCAGGCCGTGCGATCCGCCCAGAATCCTTCCTGTCCCATGTGCTCTTCCAGAATCGGGAAGAGGTCCAGGCCGTTCCACATCGCGCGCGTCGTAAAAGTGAAGTGGTTAACGCCCGCGATGTCGGTCTTGATGTCGCTGCGCTTGGGACGCGGCGCGTCGAGGTGCGCGTTGACCAGCCCGGCAAGCATCTCCTGCGTACCGAAGACCTCGTGGCAGCAGCCGAACGCTTTGATATCCGGTTCGGCGGCGTAGAGCGCGGCAGTACACAACGTCATCGGGTTGGTGTAGTTGATGACCCACGCTTCCGGGCATTGTTCCATAACTTGATGCGCGTAATCGACGTAGATAGGCACAGTGCGCAGCGCGCGGCTGATCCCACCCGGCCCGGTGGTGTCGCCGACGGTCTGGAGGATGCCGTATTTCGCCGGGATATCGATGTCGTTGGCAAACATCCACATTGGCCCCGGCAGGATCGAGAGGAAGACGAAATCCGCATCCGCCAGCGCCTCCTCGGACGTTTCGTAAGCGTTGACGGCGAACGTCGTCCGCGCGTCCGGGTGACCGTAAATCTGGTTGGCGCGCTCCACGTTCCGCAGGGCGGCCGCGTGGTCGATATCATAAAGCGCGATTTCGCCCGTGAGGTGCGGGCACAGCGCCAGGTCGGTCATCACCATCCTGGCCCAGTAGCGGCTCCCGCCGCCGATGTAGGCGATCTTGATGTCGATAGGGTTGTTCTCGATCATTGCGTTGCCTCCGTTTTCGAATATGAAGTTCTCTTATCTCTAGTTTATTCAAGATGGATGACTTGGCAAACAAAAATGGCCGGCTTGTTGGACAAGCCGGCCATTTCTCTATCATCAGTCGGGGCGGACGGATTTGAACCGTCGACCTCTACAACCCCATTGTAGCGCCCTAGCCAAGCTGGGCTACGCCCCGTACACGTGCGGGATCATACCATAAGTGAGAGGATTGTCAAACCTGGACGGACAGCGCCCGCTCCAGAACAGGATGCCGTAGCCCCGCCGCCACCTCACGCCACGCCTCACGCGCGCCCGGCGGATCGAGATCAGGCACGAAGCCAAAGTTCAAGTACAGCGCGATCGCCGGAATCCGCTTAGTCTGCGTGCCCAGAAAAGCACGCTGGTGCCACTGCGAGAGCTGGTTGAGCGTGAAAGACAGCGCCGCCTTACCCAGACCCAATCCCTGGTAGGCCTGGCGGATCGCAATCCAGTGAATCTGCCCGTAATCCTCGCCCTTGAAGGCACGATCAAACCACGCGCTCACCACCCCCACCCCCACGCCCTTTTCGTTGGTGACGATGTAACTCCGCCATTGCGTCGCCTGGAGATAATCGCCAAACTGGTTGTGGAACAAATCGTCGGCAATGGGGAAGTGCGGCTCGCCATCGCGTTGGATGTCGGTCCACAGCGCGCTCTCGTCCAACCGCATCGCGCGAATGTTAAAGCCGGCCGGGAACGGGACTTGTGGAATATCGCGCAAGTGCGGGCGAATCATATAGACCTCATATCCTGCCATACCGAGACGCGGCGCTGTCGATTTCGGCGGCTCTGGAATCCCTTGCTTCTCACGGAAGAGCCTGCGTATCATCCAAAATGGTTTGCGACGGCGACGGTCGCGGGTGAGCACACCATAAGGGCTGAGGCCCAGATAGCGGCAAAACGCAAATGTCGCCGGTGGCCAGGGATGATCGGCCCAGCACCACACCGTCACGCCGCAGACGTAGGGCGCGTCCATCCCGGCGAACTCGTACGCCAGCGCGTCGGCGTGGACGTCCTCACCGAAAGCATTACCAGTCACGTGCTGGAACGACGTATAGCCAAACTCCGTCACCAGGATTGGCTTGTCGGGATAACGCGTATGCAGCGTCGCCAGCCCCTCGCGCCAGAACGCCGTGGACTGCGCGAAATCGTAGTTGGGGGCGGCCTGCTCGTAACGCCCGTACACACTC
>JAKJAB010000092.1:0-10893 GCA_022707725.1 Chloroflexota bacterium
CCCGACCGCCTGCAAGTGCAGGTCAGCCTGGATGGCGGCAGCACCTTTGAGGATGTTGGCGCTGAGCTCTCGCGCTTCACAGGGCTGAATGGCTGGGCGCAGCACACGGTTGACCTTTCGGACTACGCTGGGCAATCCGCAGTGAACGTGGTGATTAAGGGCATTTCCGGTTATGGGAGCAACATGTTCGTGGACGATGTGCAGGTCGCGCAGACGGTGGCTATGGCTCGCCCGAACTGTGCTATCTCCCCCGCGCCCGCGAACGGGGCCGGCGGCGCGCTGCTCGTCGCCGATCTGAATTGGGCCAACGGCGGGGGCGTCCCGACGGGCTACAAAATCTCCTTCGGCACAGACAATCCGCCCACCAACCTGGCGCAGAATGTTGACCTGGGCAAAGTGACTTACACTCAAACGGCGTTGTTGGACGCCAATACACTCCACTACTGGCAAATCGTCCCCTACAACAGCTTTGGCGACGCCGAAGCCTGCCCGGTGTGGTCGTTTACCACCGGGGCCGCGCCGCTGAGCGCCTTTCCCTACGTCGAGGGCTTCGAGGGCGGCGCGGGCGGCTGGACGAGCGGCGGCGGCAATAGTTCCTGGGAACTGGGGACGCCCAACGGCGCGGTTATCCAGGGCGCTTCCACCGGCAGCAACGCCTGGACCACGGGCCTGACCACGGCTTACAATCTCGACGAGCAGTCCTACGTCCAAAGCCCGGCCTTCGACTTCTCCGCTCTGGCGCACCCGTATCTCAAATTCGACCTGTGGTGGGACGCCGAGGAAGATCAGGATGGCGCCAACCTGCAAGTCAGCCTGGATGGTGAAAATTGGGACGTCATCGGCGAATGTTGCACCGGGGAGGCCAACTGGTACGGGTTTTATCCGGCGGGGTTAGATAGCGCAGAGGGCTGGAGCGGCGACACGACCACGGATGACACCAACGACACGTATTATGCCAGTCGCGGGTGGCGGACGGCGATTCTCGATATGAGCGATCTGGCGGGCGAGCCGTATGTGCTGCTGCGGTTCTACTTTGGCGAGGATGGCGCCACGGTGCGCGGCGACGGTTTTGCCTTCGACAACTTCGAGGTTCGCCCGGGCTGCGCGTGGAGCGACACGGCAACCAGCGCGGATTGGCACACCGTCGGCAACTGGGACTGCGGCCACGCCCCCGGCGTGGAGGAAATCGCTATGATTCCGTGGTTTTGGGCTGATCCTATACCGCCGTATCCGGTGATCTCTACCGATACCGCCGTGTCAGCCGTTCGCGCGAATGGGCCGTTCACCCTGACCGGCGGCAACCTGACCGCGCGCTACATCTACGAATATGATGTGGTCAACATTGCCGAGGGCCACGAAGTGACTCTCATCGGCAGCGGCAACGCCTGGGAAGTCACCTGGGAAACGCAGGCCGCATGGGGCAATCCCGCCAATGGCCGGGTGCGCTTCAGCGGGCCGGGGGTGCAGCGCATCGTCCACGACTACGAAACCGACTACTTCCCGCCGACCGCTTATGCTCAGTTCTACGATGTGCAGGTGGACAACGGAAGCTATCTCGATGTGAAAAGCAACTTGTTGGTCGCGCGCAACCTGACCGTGCAATCCGGCGGCACAGTGGATATGGGAACGTTCGCGTTAGGGGTCAACGGTGCGCTGACCAACAACAGCACGCTGCGCCAGCAAAAGACCATCGGCACGGCCTGCGCCACGACCGTCTTTCTATCCACCGGAGGCTATGGCGGATTGGAACTCTACAATTGCGCCGGACACAATCCCGGCCTGACCACCGTGCAGATTCGCGGCGGGCAGGACTGCACCACGGTCTCCGGCGAGACACTCAAACGCTGCTTCAATATCACGCCCCAAACGCCCGTCGGCGCCCCTGGCGTGACGTTCACCTTTTACTTCACCGCCACCGACATCCCTGCCGGGCACACGTGCGAGACGGTGGAACTGTATCATCACGACGGCATCACCTGGACGGCGCCCCTCACCCGCGACGTGGCCTACGGGACGGCGGGCCGCATTTGCTCCGGCGCCCTGTACTCCATCCGCGTCACCGGCGTCACGGATTTCTCGCCCTTCGTGTTGAGCGGCAGCGGCGCGGCGCCGACTGCCGTAAGTTTGCAGCGGCTCCGTGCTGCGCCCGGCCTGGCGGCCGGGTTCGGCCTCGTGTTGGGCGCGCTGGCGGTCTATGGGACAAGCCGGCTCCGCAAAACGGCGCTACGGAAACGTAGAAAACATTCGTCAGTGGCGCTAGACTTCGAAAACTGGAATTAATCAAGATACAAGCAAAGGAGATGACGATGAAAACTTACCGAAAATGGTTACTGGCTTTGATTGCGGGAGCGATGGTGCTGAGCATGGCGTTGTTGACCTGGCACTTGACCCAGGCGGCGATGTTGCACGTCAGCAGCCTGGCCGACACGACGGCCAACGACGGCTACTGCACGTTGCGCGAGGCGCTCATTAACACTAACGATGACGCGGCTACCTGGCCCGACTGCGCCGCCGGCAATGGCGCGGAT
Source organism: Chloroflexota bacterium (assembly GCA_022707725.1). Taxonomy (GTDB): domain Bacteria; phylum Chloroflexota; class Anaerolineae; order B4-G1; family SLSP01; genus DSWT01. Next base: position 2,529 of record JAKJAB010000092.1, read on the forward strand.
ACCATCTATCTCACCAATCTGAGCGGCCAGATTATACTGCTCTCCGATTTGCCGCCCGTCACCGATGCCGATGGGCTGACGTTGCAAGGCCCCGGCGCGACGCTCCTCACCCTCAATGGCAACGGCCTGTGGCGTCTGCTCAACGCCCAAAGCGGAGTCCCCCTCGTGGTGCGCAATCTGACGTTGGCGCGGGCCGGCGGGACATTCGGTAGCGCCATCGGCGTCGAAAACGCCTCCCTGGAACTATGGAGCAGCGCCGTTCTGAGTAGCACCGCCGTTTCCGTCAATGGCGGGCGCCTCACCGTCGTTGACAGTCGCTTCAGCGGCAACACGACTACCGGTGCGGGCGGGGCTATCCGCGCCGTCAATGCGCCAACCACGCTGGTGGACACTTCTGAATTTGCGTTCAATCAGGCCGGCGGCGGCCATGCCATCCATCAAGCCGGCGGCAGCCTGACACTCAATAACAGTCTGTTCCGGCAGAACGGTGTGACTACCAGCGACGGCTATGGTACGGTGGAGTACAGCGGGGATATGGACGTTACCGTCACCGGCTGTGAATTTGTGGACAACCAGACCCGGCAGGGCGGCGCGCTGCACGATGCCGGGGGCGTGGGTGTGGTCCACATTGAAAACAGCCAGTTCACCGGCAACGTGGCCGGGTATCAGGCCGGCGTCATCCGCAGCGGCGGCGGGCGCGCCCTCGACATCCGCCATAGCCTGTTCGTCGAAAATGCGGCGCTGAGCGACAATGGCGGCGTAATCTACAGCTATGCGCCCATCACGATTACGGCCAGCGCCTTCTATAGCAACACGGCCCAGCTAGGCGGCGTGATTATGACGCAAAACGACGCGACCGGTCCGATTACGATCTTCGACAGTCTGTTCCAGGGCAATCACGCCACGCACTCCGGCGGCGCGATCTGGTTCGGGCGCGGTCTGTATGTGACGAACAGCACCTTTTACACCAATACGGCGGATTACGCCGGCGGCGCACTGGGTTCTTACGAGGGCTGGGCCGAAATCAACAACAGCACCTTCGATCACAACGGCGCCAACAACGGCGCAGCCTTGTATTTCAGTAACGGCTGGGCGCCGCCGATCACGTTGCGCAATACCATCGTCGCCAACCCGTTATGGGGCAACAACTGTTATGCCTATACCGGCGCGTATACCGATGGCGGCTACAACCTGCAATATCCCGGGACCAGTTGCAATCCGGCGATACCGGAAGTCGCTCCGTTATTGGACCCGGCCGGGCCGCGCAGGAACGGCGGCCCTACAGCTTCCATTGCGTTGCAATCCGGCAGCCCGGCCATTGACCGTGCGCCGGCCGGCGGCGGCTTCTACTGCCCGACGACCGACCAGCGCGGCGCGGCGCGTCCGGTAGATGGCGATGGTGTCGGCACAGCGGATTGCGATAGCGGCGCCTTCGAATACGACAGCATCCCGCCCACGCCGACTGTGCCGCCTCTCCCCACCGCCACCCCCGCGCCGACGGCCACGCCGCTGTCGGTCCCGGTGTTGGCGTTGAGCAAGACGGCGGAGGACTTGAACGGGGCGCCGTTATTGCCCGGCGATACCATCCGCTATACGGTGCACGTTACCAACAGCTTCACATACTCGGCGACCGGCGTGACGATCCGCGACAGCGTCCCCACCTATACCACGTATGTCGCGGATTCTGACGCACCCGAAGCCGACGCCGATAGCGACCCGCTGGTGTGGAGCGACCGCGACATTCTGCCGGGGGCGTGGACGTTTAGCTTTGATGTGACGGTTGACGCACACACCGGCGGGCGCGTGATTCAGAATGTGGCGTGTCTCACGCAGCCCGATGTGCCTGAGCACTGCACGCCCCCGATCACGCCGCCCGGTGAGAACGGCGGCGTAGTGCAACCGCAACTTCAGATGCACAAGACGGCGTTGGATGTGAACGGCGCACCGCTGTTGCCCGGTGACGTGATCCGTTACACGGTGGTCGTCACCAACCCGCATACCGTTGACGTGAACAATGTTGTCATCAGCGACACACTCCCGCTGCACACGGCCTACGTGAGCGGTTCGGCCACGCCGGCTGCCGATGCGGATAGCGATCCGCTGGTATGGAGCGCCCAGAGCTTCACGGCCGGCGCGTCGCGCACCTACCAGTTCGATGCGCGCGTGGATGCGACGGCGGGCGGGCAAACCATCGCCAACGCGGCGTGTTTCGTCCAGCCCCATATCCCGCAGATGTGTACCGCGCCGGTGACGCCGCCGGGCGAAGGCGGGGGGACGGTGCTGCCCGTGCTGCTCTTTGGTAAGACCGCGCGCGACGTGAACGGCGGGGCGCTGGTAGAAGGCGACGTCATCCGCTACACGCTTATGGTCACCAACCCTCACAGCGTTGCCGTCTCCGGCGTCGTCATCAGCGACGTGATTCCCGCGCACACCACCTACGTCGCGGATTCTGACGCACCCGAAGCTGACACCGACGCTGATCCGTTGGTGTGGTCAGGGCAAGTGTTTGATCCGGGCAGTCTACAACCGGTGGTGAAGACCTATACCTTTGAGGTCACAGTAGACGCCGGGGCGCTGGGGCAGTTTATCCATAACAGCGCCTGCCTGACTCAACCGGATAGGCCGCAAACCTGCACCACGCCCATTGCCCCGCCGGGGGGCGGCCAGGTGAAAACACTTGTTTACCTGCCGCTGGTCCTCAATACTTACCCGGCTATACCGTAAGCCGCTTCCGAGCCGTAGGGAGCCTCTATTGCCAGACAGCGAGTAACAAGAAGTATCAATAACCATCTGCCCATAGAGCGGGGGAACACGACTTCCTCCGCTCTTTTCCTTCAACAGCGAATTGCGTCGCTTGACACCCTCTCTTGCTTTGAGTCCTCAGTTCTATATGTTATGACTTCTTTAGTCCTTCATCAGCAATGACAATCCTCTTGTGCAAAAAGTTCAGCAGAAGACGCCATTAGCGGCACAGGAAATATCCGGCACTGAGCGACGAAAAATCCGGCAGCGAGTGACGAAAAATTCGTAACTCGCCGACGGATCATTTTGCCCGTTTGCGCTTAGTATTGTGACTGTTGCTCTGACGATAAATACAGAACACAACAATCACACTTATACGAGCGGCGAAGTTCGCATATGACTGGCAATGCCTACTCCAACACCGCTCTCAACCAGAGCCTTGACATCGACGCGAAGCAAGCGGTGGAGGGGGACTGAGGAATGAGCGAGGTGCGACGACAGGGACGCCGCTTCAGCGGTGTACACAAAGAGGAGGACAACGACGAATGAAACAATTGAAAAGCTCGGCAGCATCGGACACTAACGCAGCACAACCTGGCGATGACGACGCGCGCACGCTGCAAAACGTTGCTGGCGATCACGTAGGAACGCCCCTGGACGTGCTCCAAGCGATCCCCTTGGATGCGGCCCTGGTCCCGGCCTTGCCCGACTACGCGCGTTTGACGTCGGAGCAGGTTGCCATAGCCGGTCAGACCGGGCAGTGGCTCGATGCGTTCGTGGCTTTTGCCAGCATAGCCAGCCCGCTGACGCCGCCGGCATTTCACCTTGCTGCCGGAGTCTTTTTGGGTGGGTTAGCCATTGCGCGCCGACTGTACCTGGACCTAAACAGCAATACCAAGGTCATCTACCCCAACTTGTATCTGCTCTATGTTGGGCCAAGTACCGTGCAGTGCACCAGCACGGCTTTGCACGTCGTCAAAGGCCTCGTGGAAGCCGCAGGGATGCAGCACTTCTTACAAACCACACAGCAAACGCCCGCCGCACTCACCCTGGACTGGTCGAGGCGCGTTCCACCGACCTATAACAATTGGCAGCCGACGTTACAAGCCCGGTGGTTGCAGCAACGTGCCATCGCGGCCCAACGGGGGTGGCTACTGGACAACGCGGCCCGACTGCTGGACAGCTACAACGACGACTACACCGCCGGACTACTGCCGCTGGTCTGGGATTTGTACGGCTGCCCGGACGAGGCGCTGACACGCAACCCGCTCATCTATCAAGAGGCCACAGTCAAACAACCCTACCTGAATATCTTCGGCGTGACCACCGATAGCCTTATGGCGCGGCACTTGAAAAAGCACCGCTGGGCCAAAAGCTTCCTCAAATGCTTTGTGCTGGTGGGGAGCGCCAATGTGGACACGTGGCATTTCTGGCCGGGACCACAAGTGTATCCCGCCGACCTGGTGCAGGGGTTACAACGGGTTGCCACACAACTTCTACCATTGCCGGAGGCGTCGCTAAACGTGGTTGAGACCGCTGCTGATGCCCAGGCTAAACCTCGCCAGACCCAAGCCGCACAGTTGAGTGCACCCTTGATGGCTTACCCTGTACAGCTTGCACGCGGCGGAGAAGCGTGGGCGGCGTGGGAACGCTATGCGCGCGCCACCGGCTTTGACCTGTTGCGCCGGGACAGGCTTGATGACATCTATGCAACCAGCTACGGGCGTTTGGGAACGCAACTCATCAAGGTCGCCATCATCCTGGCTGCCTTCGATGCACATAAGTTACCGGTCGTTGTGGAACCACGCCACATCTATCGCGCCCAGCAGATCGTCGAGGCGTGGCGCAGGAACCTGCACGAACTCTTCGCCAAGATGCGCGAGCTGCACAATGGCCGTGATTACAGCGACGGGATCAAGACCGTGTTAGTCAAGGCCGGCCCCGCCTGGGTCACACGACGGGACTTGTTGCGCGCGCTCAAGGTGAAGTGGTCCGAGGTGGAGCGTCCGCTGGCCGATCTGTTGGCCGGCGGCGAGATCGAGCAGCAGGAACTCAAGAACATGCGCGGCCCGGCGACGTGGCAGTATCGCCTGGCAACAGAGGAGCGGCAATGAGATGCGGGAATACTGTCTACCAGAAATGGCATTATTCAGGTAAAGGGACAGTTGACAGTAGGGACAGTATTACTGTCAAACTGTCATACGGTCACCACTGCTGTTTTTTCAGTTTTTCGGGTGACAGTATGAAAGAAATCACACAAAACTATATCAAACCAGGAGGAGAAGACGATGAACACAACGATGACGGAAAAAGATATCGAGAGACTGAAGGCCACCCACGCAATGGAGATGACTTTGCTACGCACACAGCTACAGAGCAGCCAGATGCGGTTGGCGACGCAGGTGCGCGCTCTGAAGCGCGCGGAAGTCATCCTGCAAGATTATCTCACCGCGCTGTATCCGCACCTCTATGCCCAGGCATTGGGCGCGCGAATGAGCACCGTCGAAGCGGCGGAGTACTTCTACCAGCACTACCTCTACGGTAGCGATCCGGCGGAACTGTTCGGCCCCAACGAAGCCCGGCAAGTAGCCGAAGTGGAGCGCGCGCGGTCCGCACCAAAACCGGAGCCGGTCGCGCAGGGAGTGGAATTGTCCAGCGATGCCGTGCGACTGCTGGATGTCTTGGGCAGCCACGTGTTGAGCAGTGAAGTGCGAGAACACTGGGCGCAGCGGACCGGCAAGGCCGTGGGGACGGCGCAAAACACGGTCATTCCGGAATTGCTGGACAAAGGGTTGCTGCATGTGCAGCAGATTCCGGTACCGCGCTATCTCACCCGTTACGCCAGCGACACGTGTTACCTGCTCTCCGACGCCGGCCAAGCCGAGTATCGCCGCCGCTTCAGCAGCGAACCGATCACCTACGAAGCCGCCTACGCGCCTTACAAGTCCCCGGAAGCGTGGTGGATGATCCGCGCGACTAAGGCGTTGATCCTGGCGGGCAATGAACATCCGGCCAACCAGCGCTTCACCTACACCGTGTACGATCCCATTGCCGATCGGAAGGCGCTGAGTGCAGTCGATCTCGCCCCGCGCTATGGGAACAGCGAACCGGACTTGATCGTGGTGGTCACCTCGCGCTCCGGTGGCAAACCCGTGCGGCTGGCGGTGGAGTGCGAACGGGGCAAATACAGCAGCACCCGGCTCAAGCAGAAGCTCATCAAGAACTTGCAAGACTATGCCACGGCAGGGTTCGGCGGTTGCTACTATATTGCCAACAATGAAGACACCGCGCGTATCATTGGTGGGACGATGACACGCCTGCGCGACGATCTCAAAGAGCGGCCCGATGCGGTGAGCACACCGGGATTCCTCGCGTTGTTCACGCTGGAAGCGCTGCGCGATACCTGGCTGCCGACGCCGCGCTTCATTGCGACGGAGTTCTTCGACCGGAAGTTGCAGCGGTTGAATCCTGAGTGGCCGGGGGAGGCGGCGCGGCCGGAAAGGTATTTACGGCATTCGCTGGGAGACAAAGAGTGAGAGTAAGAGTGAGAATTTGAGGACTGAAGAATTGGAGCAACGAAATGAAGAGTCAAAAGATGCAGGTCGCATTTGTATTGGAGCACAGTACAGAACCGAAAGAAAACACAGCCAAGCCAGATAGGTATTCGACTTGGTTGAGATCATTGGTGCACGGAGCCGATGAGATGTAAATCCCAAAGGACATCTACATCGGCCCCTCAGATAGACTAAATGGTTTTCTCGTTAGGTAAATGAGCTATAATACCTCTCAAAAACTGGGAGGTACCAATGCCAAAGCATGTGCAATTACGCACCTTAACGGAAGAAGAGCAGCAGGCGGTGCGCCGCCTCGCGGCTTCACGTACAGCATCGCAACGCAGCGTCCAACGGGCGAAAGTGATTGTGGCGCTGTTGGATGATCCCACCTTGAAAGCTTCAGAAGCTGGGCAACGCGCAGGGTATAACAGTCGGCAAGTGGGGCCGAAATGGGTACGCCGCTTTAACGCAGAAGGGCTGAACGGTCTGGCGGAGCGCCCCCGCGCGGGACGTAAGCCTATCCACAGTGAAGAGGTCAAAAGTAAGTTGGTGGATTTGGCCTTGCAGAAACCGCGCAGCCTGGGATATCCGTTTGCACTCTGGACACTGGAACGTCTACAGACGGCGTTTGAAGAGCGTAACCACATCCATTTGTCAGATTCGACCATCTGGACATGGATGGAAGCCGAAGGTTTCGCGTGGAAACGCCAACAAAGTTGGTTCCATGAAGCCGAAAAGCACGACCCGGAGTTCGTGGAAAAAAGGGGGCCATAATCACGGCGTATGTGGCGCCCCCAGCGCGCACCCACGTCATTTGCATCGACGAGTTGGGGCCGTTGGCGGTGAAAACGTATCCCGGCGAAGTCTGGCAACAAGGCCGCAATCGGGCTACATTTGAACCTGACTATGGGCGGCGCGGTGTCCTGTGGGTGTTGGGCGCGTTTGAGCCCGCGACGGGTGAAGCGGCGATCGTGTTGAGTCCTCGCCGGGACAGTGCGAGTTACATTCAGTTGCTGGAAAAGATGGTGACGACGTTTCCAGCGGACCGTTGGTTGACGATCAGCGACAATCTGAGTACGCATCATAGTCGCGAAACGAGGTTGGCCTTGGCGGCGTGGCCCGAGATTCGCACCTTGTTCATTCCCAAGTATGCGTGTTGGCTGAACCTGATTGAGCCGTGGTGGAAACAATTGCGCTCGTTGGCGCTCAAAGGTCGACGCTTTGAGGATATTGATGAACTGAGTATCGCGTTGAATGCCGGGTTGGATTACTGGAATGCGCATCGTCATCCTTATGTTTGGAAAAAGAAACCCTATGAGCAGTGCATTTTACGTGCAGAATTCAGTGTTGTCAGAAACTTTAATATCTCAGAGAACTAGCGAGAGAACCACTAAATAGAATGCAAACGAAATTCACAGTAACGTGCGCCGATTTGCCGATATGGAAGCACATCAAGATTTACCCTATTTCGTAAGATGACAGCACCCCAACAAGAATTATTTGTGTATTTGGCTAAAAAGTGACTTTAGTCCTATTGCAATTTTGCACTCGTTATGTTAGAATTACATTAGAATCGCTGTATTGTGAGCGCAGGCGGATTCTGCCACAAAGTGTTGAAAGCACCATAGTGTTGGAGGTAAGCTTATGAGACGCTGGCGGAGACTGTCGTATATATCGGTGATTGTATCCATTGTGTGAGGTCCTCCCATTGTTAAATCCCAAATCAGACAAGGTCTCGGCGTATTCTTGCGTCAGGATTCCGTACATAACGCGTCTCGAGCCGAATGGTTGGCATCCAGTGCGATGAACAGAAACTGTCCACTGCTCGGAATACATAGATGAACATTCAGGTCAGGAAAACCGCAGGTATAGAGTAGGAGGAACGCGATGACACATCCTAAGAGTTTAGCGCAGTTGGCTCTAAATGCGTTGTTAGTTTGCATGATGCTCTTCCAGCCAGTCTCAGCAGCGCCACTGCACACAAGGCCAATAACAATGGAGGCTGAGAGTGCGGCACAAACAGACAGCGCGGCACCAGTATCCCTACTACCTCAGGTTGAGACGGCGCG
>JAKJAB010000092.1:10903-11148 GCA_022707725.1 Chloroflexota bacterium
TGTTGAACCGGCTCCCGTCGCAGTGGGTACACCATTACCACCAGGAACAGTTGGTGCAACAGCAGAAGATTGGTATCAGGTCTACCTGCCCTTAACCCTGAAGGGGGTACAACCCGTGCCGCAGGATATCGCACTACATCCTGACGGCTGGATGGAAGTGACACAGGATTGGCTTATTCAGTCACTTAGCGATCTACAGGGCAAAGACTTGGGTATTGTCGTAAGGTATCCTGCATCGTACAACA
>JAKJAB010000093.1 GCA_022707725.1 Chloroflexota bacterium
CAATGACAGTAGGAAGCGCAAAAATTGCCGTTTTGGATTCAGTCAAGTGCGTCCCACCTCAAGGCTGAATAGTTACAAAAAAAGTATATCGCCGAAATGCTTTTTTACAACATACCCCCCATCCCATCAGTGAACCACAATCCAGCGCAAGCATTTTTGGCGCCGGTATCCACAGCAGCACGGCGACGCCAGCTATTTCGGCCAGCGCTGCCAGCAAAGGGGCTGGCGACGACGAAAGCCGTCGTCACAAAAAAGCCGAGCAACGCCAGCGCCGTGGCCGTCCCTTCCTGTTGGTACGCCCAAAGCAACACAGCAAAGCGCGTCATCCCCGTGCCGAGCAGCGAAATCGACTGCCCGGCCCACAAAACTCAAAAAGCGCGTTTGTTTGTCTTATCCACTGATAGAAAGCCCCCTTGCACAGGTCTGGTGTTCCAATCACGCATTATACACAAATACACGAATGACAGAGACGCCATTCGTGTATTTGCGCTCCAGAAACGAGTTATCAATTGGCTTGCTTCGGCTCGACCACACTCCGCAGCTTGTAATCGCGGATGAACTGGTACATCCTGGAGACCACCTCGAAGATCGTGACCAGCAAAGCGACCAGAAAGCCCCATTGCAGACCGCGTTCCAACAGCATTTCCAGCACACCAACCGCTTCCGGCGCTCCGGCAAGCGCAACTTGCAACGCTTCAGCATTCACAACCGACGGACCACCGAGCAGACGACCCAAGATGTAGATGTCCAGGAAGTGAAGCAGCAGGTCGGCGATGCGCGTGCCGAGCTGCCAACGTCCCTGGCGAAGCAACACGATATCCTGAAGGATCGTCAGTCCCCAGCGCACCGCGAGCAGCGGCAAGTAGAGCGAGAAGAAAGCCGCCGAGAGGAACGATGGCGTCGAATGCCAGGTCCCATCGTAGTACACGCCGCCGATGCGCTGCCCAAAGGCCAGAAATGCCGTCATCAGCAAAGCCAGGAACGCGATTTCGACGACCAGCCCGGCGCGTTTGACCTCGTTGCGTGGTTCGATGGCGGGCAGGTCGCGCGGGTTCCATTTCTTATCTTCACCCAGTTCAAATTCCTCGTCGGGGATCACCCGCTCCAACACAGCGAAGATCAAGGTCGCCGAACCAATACCGCTCAACAGCACATTGATGAACGTCGTCCACGCCTGAAGCAGCAGGCTGAGTACGGAAGGCGCATCAGGCCCCACCGCCGTCACAGCGGTTGACACAACAGCAGCCAACAGCCCGGCGCCGCCGATAATGGTGACGACCAGCCGATACAAATCGTACAACTTCGGGCCGATGATGTAGCGCGCCTGTGGGCGATACTTGTCCGCCATCTGCTCGGGCGGGCCAAACTCTTCGAGCACGGCAACCTGCTCTTCTTCGGTGAAGTCCCCTGTCCGGCCAGTGCGCTCTTCCAGCGCATCCAGCAACAGCGAGCGCAATTCCTGCTCCACGTCGGCGCGCGTGCGCTCCGGCAGCCGCCGCCCAACTTGATAAACGTAGCGATTGATCAGTTCCATTTTACTTTTCCTCCTGTTCTTGTAATAACCGGTGCATTGCTGCAACCATAGACTGCCATTCTTGCGTGAGTGTTTCCAATACCGCTTGCCCCGTGGCATTGATTCGATAGTATCGGCGCGGGCGAGATTCCGTCAACGACCATTCGCTTTGCAGCAACCCCTGCTCTTCCAGCCGCCGCAGCAGCGGATAGAGCGTGCCCTGGTCGATCTCGACGCCGCGCTCGGCGAGCCGCTCCTTGAGCGAGTAGCCGTAGGCCCGCTCTTGAAGCTGGCTGAGCACGCTGAGTACCAGCGTCCCCCGTCGCAATTCCGAAATCAGGTTTTGTGCAACTTCATTCATAGTGTGTGCCTCCTCTTACTGTTGATGACATTATACCATATATTACATAGTATTGTCAAGAGGAAAGTATAGGATTTCGTACATTATTCTGAAAAACTGGCCGTGTGGCTAGGTAATCTGAGGATATTGCGCAAAACTGCCCCACAGTGGGTACTGCGGGGCAGTCAGATCGAAATGATGAGCTGCACAAAAACGATCAATCAACGCAACGCGGTGAAAGCCAACACCTCGCCGCGCACCGTGCGGATTCGAAGCTGACCGTCGGCGATGCGCCAGTGACGCGCCCAACTCAGCGCATCCGTGAAGCGGCCTTCCAGACCCCAATAGGCATCATCTGCGTTGGGACACGTTTCCTCAACCATCGTCATCATAGGAAAGCCAATCTCGCCATCGCCGGCTTGATATTCGCCCTCGAAATGGCGACAGCCGGCCAGGCCGCTGTAACGGTTCTCGGTAAAAGCGAGGGTGAACGACAACGTTTCGTCCAGCGGGCTATTGTCCAACGTCAGCAATTGCCACTCGGTACCGACCAACGCCGCCGGATCGCCTGTGAACGGTTCCGCGCGCATGTAGGCGAGGAGCGTCGCGCCGGATGCATCCAGCAATTCCAACCGGTCATTGTCCAGACGGGATTTCGCCGCGTTCGACAGCGCCTCGAAGTAAGCTTGCTCCTGGTCCATCACGCCATCTTCGAGGCAGGCCATCAACGTCGTCGCGATCTCCCCTAACTGGAGACCATCGCCCTTCACCGTGTACGCCCCACCGTAACTGTTGCACCCGCTGTAGCCGGTGATTTTTCCTTCTTCGAACGTCGCGTTGATCGTCGAACCCGCCAGCAAGGGCGCGCCGTTCAGCGTCTGTAATGTCCATTCCCCTTCGAGAGATGCAGCACTGACAGCGTCTCCACTTGCCCCACAAGCCGTGAGCATCAACGCCACAGCAAGGCAACCAAATAACCAAACTCTCATCTTCATTTTTCACCTCCGTTTTCATGACGCTACCGGCGCAGCTTTAGTTCCAACACCGAGCATCTGGAGGCGAGGAAAAATCCAAGAACCGTACACGGATTCCACGGATTCTATGGATTTCTTTCTGGAAAAAATCCGTGTTTTCTGTGTCGATCCGTGTCCTAAAGACGAGGCCGAAACCGACCGGCGGAGGTATTTCACAACGCCCACCCCATAATCTTCATCAGTACCTCGCCGACGGCGTCGGGCAGACCGTGCGCGATACCACAGCCGAGCAGGCTCCCCGTCTTCTCGCGGATCAGGCCGAAGAAAAGGCCGCTAAAGACGGTAAAAAGCGCCCATCCCCACGCCAAGGTATATTCACCGGCAGCCGGATTGTAAGTATTGAAGGCGTGGAGCAGCCCAAACAGCAGCGAGGCGATGACCAATCCCGGCCCACATTGCACGCCGGAAACCGTCCACGGACGGCCAAACGCCTGGTTCAACCGGCTCTGCACGTAGCCGCGCAGAAAAATCTCCTCGCCGAAGCCCGAAAAGACGAACTGCCAGACCACCGTGGAAACGACAATCAGAGTGAGACGGCGCATCACCAGCCCGATCAGAATGGGCAGGAGCAACAGCACAACCAACGTGATCACATTGCTCCGCGCTGAGGCCAGCGCCTTCTCCTCCGATTGGCGGCGCAGCGCCCACAGCATCACGGCAATACCTGCGATTTCGGTCAGCGCCACCAGCACACCGCCAGGCAGTGTACGATAGTCGAGCTTGAGCAGCATCGTGGCGCCGATCCCTAGGATGTATGGAATTATCCGCACGAGGTACGCCTTGATCCCGATGTCCAGGTTGTTCTGCCAGCCCGTCAGCGTCACGCCGTAGTCTGCCCAAGGCCGGCGACTTAGCCAGATAACGGCCAATGGCGCGCCCATCTGAAACAGGCCGCCGATGTACGACCAGCCGAGCAAACGGACTTCGGCATCCAGCAAACCGGTGGAGCGGATCGCCTGTACCACCAGCCGCATGATGACATAAACCATCAAGATCTCTGCGCATGCCAACAGCTTGTTTTTCATAAGTCCCCCCATCCGCCGGATTCTTTGTGCGAAGCATAGCAGCCTGTCAAAAGGATTATACCGTCTACAGAAAACTAAACCAATGCACGTGCACCGAAAAACAGGTCAAAAGTCAAGTTGACATTCATCGCACCTCAATCTATACTCCCTATACCATTGTCAGAAGTAACTATTCAGGTGGGGCGCACTTTTACGCCTGCAAGGACAGTAGGAAGCGCAAAAATTGCCGTTTTTAGTTCAGCTAAGTGCGTCCCACCTCAAGGCTGAATAATTACTGGATATCTTTCATTTCAGTTGGGGGAACGCGGTCAAAGCCCGTCACCCCTAAATTGCCAACGCCTTCGAAACACGTCCAAATCATATCACAAGTACACAAAGAGCACAAATCCAGCAAACCCGAACTATGCTGGCGTTTTATCGTTGTCCACAAACAATCGGCTTGACAAGTTCCAATATGTAACTAAAATACTTACATATATGCGCGCAAACAGTCAATTCACAACAATGGTTCACGTGTTGACCCTGCTAGGCGAAGCTGACCACCCGCTCTCTTCGAGGTGGATTGCCGGCAGCGTCAACACCAACCCGGTCGTCATCCGACAGGCCGTGAGACGGCTGCACGAGGCTGCACTGGTGAGCACAGTTCCGGGCAGTGCAGGCGGAACCGTTTTGCAGAAGGACCCAGCGCAGATTTCATTAAAGGAAATCTACCAACTGACAAAAAAGGAGACGTTTTTCGGGTTGCATCCTAACCAGCCCAATTTGTGCTGTCCGGTGGGACGAAATATCCAAAGCGTGCTGATCGAAGTCTTCAATCAGATGGATCAACTGGTCGAGAACGCCCTGGGCGACATCAGCATTGCCGACATCATCGCGCAGGTGTCGGAAAGAGAAGCTATGCGCCCACACACAACGGAATAGCGATGAAAACAGACGGTGTATCTACGGCGGACAGCTTCCACAGAGCGAAACCCTGGCGCTTCCTCTTCCGCTCTCCCGGAAAAGACGTCGCCCAGTTTATCCTCTTGATTGTGGTAGGGGGCTGGCTCATCTCGCTCAGCACGGCCAGGCTGGGCTACTACTGGCAATGGTATCGTTTGCCGCGCTATCTGTTCAGAATCGAAGCGGGGCGGTTGGTCGCGGGAGACTTGATCAAGGGGCTGTTCTTCACCCTCAGGATTTCGGGCGTCAGCCTGGCGCTGGCGCTGACAATTGGGCTGGCGACGGCGCTCCTGCGCTTATCGGATTCGTTTATGGGGCGATTGCTGACCCGTGTGTATCTGGAAGTCATCCGCAACACGCCGCTGCTCGTGCAGGTCTATCTGCTCTACTTCGTCATCGGCCCGATTCTGGGGCTTGGACGGTTCGCCTCGGCGGTGATGGCGCTGAGTCTGTTCGAGGGGGCGTATATGTCGGAGATTTTCCGGGCGGGGATCGTCTCGCTGCACAAGGGGCAATGGGAAGCCGCTTACAGCCTGGGATTGAGCCGCTTCGACACGTACCGCGACGTCATCTTGCCGCAGGCCATCCGGCGCATCCTGCCGCCGCTCACCGGTGAAGTTATCAGCCTGATCAAGAACACGTCGTTGGTCAGTCTGGTCTCGTTGAGCGATCTGGCATTACAGGCGCGGGTCATCGCTGCCGACACGTTTCTGACGTTCGAGGTCTGGTTTGTCACCGCAGCGATCTATCTGGCGCTGACGATACCGTTATCTATCGTTGTGTACGGAATGGAGAAACGGTTCAAGGTTTTGACGTAAGTTGGAAGGCATAACGGGTAACCGGGGATTTGTGACCCGTTGCGAACACAGGTGAAATATGAGTGAAATACACGAAGACTACATCATCGAAATCGAGAACGTCAGCAAGACATTTACCGGCGGGGTCGAGGCGGTCAGAGGGTTCTCGGCAAAGATTCGGCGGCAAGAGGTCGTCGTGATTATGGGGCCGTCGGGATCGGGGAAGTCTACGCTGCTGCGCTGCATCAACGGGCTGGAAACGGCGGAAAGCGGCGCGATTGTCGTGGATGGTATCCGGTTGGATGGCGACAAACGGCGTCGCCTGGAGATTCGCAAAGAAGTAGGGATGGTCTTCCAGTCGTTCAACCTTTTCCCACACCTCACAGTTCTGGAAAACGTGAACCTGGCCCAAAGGCGCGTGCGAAAGAAAAACAAAGCCAGCGCCACAGAACGCAGCCTGGAATTGTTGCAGATGGTGGGGATCGCCGACAAGGCCAATAGCTATCCTGCACAACTTTCCGGCGGGCAACAGCAGCGCGTCGCCATCGCGCGCGCTCTGGCATTGGCGCCCAAAGTGATGCTGTTCGACGAACCAACCAGCGCGTTGGACCCGGAGATGATCAACGAAGTGCTCGACGTAATGAAAAAGCTGGCCCGTTCCGGTATGACGATGGTGGTTGTGACCCACGAGATGGGCTTTGCGCGCGAGGTCAGCGACTGGGTGATCTTTATGGACGATGGGCAGATTGTGGAAACCGGCGCTCCGGAATCCATCTTCGCGCGACCACAGGAAGAGCGTACCCGGCGCTTCCTCAATCAAATTCTATAGGCTCTTTCGGTGGGTAAAAACGTCAAACTTGCGGTTATTTTTTCAAGGAGTTGCTATGCGGCAAGCCACTCCGACGAGGATGGAAATTTGCAACTATTCAGCCTTGAGGTGGGACGCACTTAGCTGAACCCCAAACGGCAATTTTTGCGCTTCCTACTGTGATTGCAGGCGTAAAAGTGCGTCCCACCTGAATAGTTACAGTTTTCCTTTGTGTCTTCGTGCCTTGGTGGTTTATTTTCGAAGAAGGAGGAATCCTATGAGTCACACACGGAATTGGCAAAAAGTTGTAGCGACCACAATGGTCATCGCGTTGCTCGCGGGGTTGTTGGCGGCGTGTTCCGGCGCGCCGGGCGGACCGGCGGGGGGGACGAAGGGTCAGGTGGATGAGATTTTGCAACGGGGCGCCCTCAAGGTCGGCCTCGACATCTTCGTGCCGTGGGCTTTCAAGGACAAAGACGGTAACCTGGTGGGGTTCGAGGTGGACGTCGCCAAAAAGCTGGCGGCGGATATGGGCGTCGAGGTGGAGTTCGTGCCCACCGAGTGGTCGGGCATCATTCCGGCGCTGCTGACGGGTAAGTTCGACGTGATTATCGGGGGGATGGGCGTCACGACGGAGCGCGCGCTCAAGGTCAACTTCTCGGACCCCTACGAGTGGAGCGGCGTTGACGTCGTCGTCAACAAAAATATGTTGCCGGGCCTCACCAGCCTGGACGCCCTGAACGACGAGAACGTCGTCATTGCGGCGCGGTTGGGCGCTACGCCCGTCGCCGCCGCCAAGAAATACGCGCCCAAAGCGCAGCTTCATCAATTCGACACCGACGAAGCGGTCATCCAGGACGTGCTCAACGGCAACGCGCACGCGGCATTCTCGTCCACCCCCACCCCCGCGTTCTGGGCCGCCGACTATCCCGACGTGCTCTATCGTCCATTGGGCGGCAAGCTGTTGAATAATCAACCCTGCGCCTTCGCCGTCCGCAAGGGCGATCCGGACACGCTGGCGTTCTTCAACGCCTGGATTTTGGTCAACCAGGATTGGCTCAAAGAACGCTCCGACTACTGGTACGGTTCGAAGGATTGGGCGCCGCTGCTAGGCGAGTAGGCAAAAACCAGTTCAACAGGTGAAACGGGTTTCTCATTTGGGACGTTGAGGCGTTATGCTCCATACGAAGGCTAAGTTTCGCGCCATAGATGCCGTGCTGCTGCTGTTGTGCCTGGCAGCCGGGGCGTACATCTATTATCGCATCCAGTATGGATTGGAGTACAAGGGCAGTTGGGCAGCGATTCCACAGTTCTTGCTGCGTTACGACCCTGAAACAGGCCGCTGGGCCGCCAACTACCTGCTGCAGGGTCTCATCACCACGCTGAAACTGTCGCTGTGGGCTACGCTGCCCGCGCTGCTTGTGGGGCTGTTCGTCGCGCTGTGCCGCACCAGCGAGACGCTGTTCTTGCGCATGGTCGGCGCGAGCTACGTGGAGCTGGTGCGCAATCTCCCCCCACTCGTGCTGATTTTCATCTTCTACTTCTTCGTCATCGACCAGATTATGCCCCTGTTAGGCGTCGAGACGTTCATCCGCGCCCTTCCGACGGGCGCACAAGGGGTCATAACGTTCCTGTTCGCGGAAAAATCGCTGTTCGTGCAGTTTATCTCCGGCATCATCACGCTGGCCTTTTTCGAGGGCGCGTACATGGCCGAGATCATCCGCGGGGGCATCGAATCTATCGAACGCGGACAGCACGAAGCCGCCTATGCATTGGGGCTGTCGTGGGTCGACGAGATGCGTTTCGTGGTGATGCCGCAGGTCATCAAGCGCGTGCTGCCCGCATTGGCAAACGAGTTCATCAACACAATCAAGTACTCGTCCATCGCGTCGATTGTCTCCATCCAGGAGCTGACGTTTATGGGACGGCAGGTCGTGGTGGCGACGCGCTACATCTTCGAGACGTGGATTACTGTCGCGGTGTTGTATATGGCGCTGACGCTCAGCCTGTCGCTGGTGACGGAACAGTTGGAGAAAAGGTTACAGGCAAGTGATTAGCAAGCGCTCGACGAAAACCCCCGGTCAATTTCAATCCAACATCATTTTGATTGTTTCAGGCAACGATTCTGCCAGATATGGATGGTTTTCAACCAGGCGCAAAATATCCGCGAGGTCTTTCTGGCGCTTGCTAGGACGGCGCTCCGGGTCAGCGTAAGCCCACAATTTGCCCTGGAACACATCTTCGAGGGCGGCTACCGGCAAATCGTAGCCCAGAACACTTCTGCGCTCAGCTCGTGCGACAAAAGGTTGGTACCGGTCATCGGTCTGAATTTGGACGCGCAAATCCGAATCTGCGCTGTACACATTGACGCTATGGGGGAAATACCGCACGGTAAAACGCTCCGGCAACTTGGCAACCACGGCTTCCAATTGCCCGCCGATGACGCAGAAAGACACATCCTGCGCCGCCAAAACCTCCAGGAACGCTTGTAGAAAATCGACCTTCCCATTAGTCGTCCGTTGGAAGAATTCCCTCTTATCCATTTCATCCTCCACCTGTCTCGCGCTTCTTCCCCAGTTTCCACAAGCGCGTGAGACGTTATCCTCAATGAACAGCACATTGTGCGCTTTCAGACCAGGTCCAGTTCCATGATACCAACTATAGGAAATTGCGCGAACAAGCGATAGCATCGTATTTATCGTTCGCAGGTACAGCGGAAATTTGGTCGTCAGGCCGATTTCAAGAAGCTGGGTTTTGGATACAATGAGGGCATCACAGTCTTTAGCGACGAAAGGAACGGTGATTACAATGGAAGTGAAAAAATTTACGCCCAGTCCAAAATACTTGACGAAGTCCCGGGTAACTTTGAGTCTGGTCGCCTTGCTGGTCCTCATCTGCGGGTTCCTTCTTGTTGGCCTGCCGGTTGCTTTTGGAGAGGGCCTTGGCGCGCTGTTGATTATACTGGCAGTGACGTTCGTATTCGACCTGCTCTGGTGGGCGCCGGGGATGCTGCTGTCTGGACCGTACTACCGCAGCCTGTGTTACGAAATCCACGAAGACGAAATGATCGTAAAGGCAGGCATCATGACCAAATCGGTCAAACACGTCCCTTTCCGCACGGTGACAAATCTGACGGTCAAGCGCGGCATTTTCGACCGGTGGCTTGGCATCGGCACATTGGATATCGAGACGGCCGGCATGAGCGGCGCACAGGGCGCGCCGGAGCAAAGTCTAGTCGGGCTGGAGAACCCGCAAGAGATTTACGAGATGGTCGTTGCGGCGCTACACCGTTTCCGCGGCGGGATGGCGCCGACGTGCGCCGAGGAAGAAGCGCCAACCGCGGCTTCGCCTGAAGTGTTGAACGCCATTCTCGCAGAGGTGCGCGCAATCCGGCAGACGATGGGACGGGAAGCGTAGGGACGCTTCGCAGTAAAGCTCTGCTTTCCTTCAGCCGCCAAGTTTCCCGGCAAGTTTTCAGGCCGTAGCCAGTTTGATGGCTTTCTCATACGCCGCAAACGTCTCGCGCGCGGTCGCTTCCCAGGTGAAGCGCGCCGCCCGCTGGATGGCGCGGCGTCGCAGTTCGGCGTGGAAGGCGTCGTCGGTCAACAGGCGGACGAGCGCGGCAGCCATACCGTCAACGTCGTCTGGGTCCAGGAGGACGCCGCCCTCGCGCACCACTTCCGGGAGGCTGGCGGCGCGGCTGCCGACGACGGGCGTTCCGCACGCCAGCGCCTCCAACG
Source organism: Chloroflexota bacterium (assembly GCA_022707725.1). Lineage (GTDB taxonomy): Bacteria > Chloroflexota > Anaerolineae > B4-G1 > SLSP01 > DSWT01. Next base: position 10,200 of record JAKJAB010000093.1, read on the forward strand.
GCGGCAGGCCAAAGCCTTCGTAGCGCGAGGGGAAGATGAAGACCCGCGCCCCGCGATAGAGCGCCGGTTTATCCGCTTCGGGAACGAAGTCCACAAAATGGACGCGCTCCGCGGGCAAACCGGCCTCCTGCGCCAGGCGGCGCGGGTCCGGCGCAAACTCCGAATCCACTGCCGGGAGTTTCCCCGCAATCACCAGCCGCGCGTCTGTCACGGTCTGAGCGGCGCGCGCGAACGCCGCGCACGCCCCCGCCACGTTCTTCCGCACGTCGAACCCGCCCAGATAAAGCACGTAGCCTGACTGCACGCCCAACTTCGCCAGGACGGCAGCGTCTTCCGCAACGGAGATCTCGCAGCGGAGTGAGCGGGCTTCGGCTTCCTCCGCCTCCGCTTCGTCTGCTGAACCAAGCGGCTTATAAATGCGATCCACCGCCAAATAAACCGTCTGCACGCGATCTGGCGAGACGTTGAGATGCTCGACGATATCCCGACGCGAGGCTTCCGAATCGGTGATGAGCAGGGTCGCGCGCGGGGATGCGGCGCGCACAAACGCGGTGTACAACTGTACCAGCAGCCTGCCGCGATAGGGTTTCAGCAGCAGCGGGATGAGGTCGTGGACCGTGACGACCGTGGGCAAGGCCGCGCGTACCGGCGGCGCCCAGTACGGTACATGGAGGACATCTGCATCAAGGCGGCGCGCTGCTTTGGGAAGCGAAATTTGTTCCCAGCGCACCTTGCCGAGGTTGGTTTTCTTCCCCGGAACCACGGCAAATTCGACGTTCGGCGCGCAGGCAACTTCAGGCGGGGGCGGTGTTGGCGTCAGCACCGCAAACTGCGATGCAGGCGCATACTCGGCCAGCGCCGCGACTAGATAGCGCAAGTACTGCCCGCTTCCCGTCTCCGGGCGATCCCAGAACCA
>JAKJAB010000094.1 GCA_022707725.1 Chloroflexota bacterium
GCAGCGCTGGCGTCACGCCAAGTCCGACCACTGCGCGCCAGGTGAATTCACCTGGCGCGCGCGCCGCCAGTTCCGCCGGGATCAATGCCAGCGCCGCGCCAATCAGCGTGCTGCCGACGCAGGTTAGGGCCAATATCGGCGGCAAGTGAGGGACATCACCATAGCGTGCGATGGCGTAGACGACCACAGTCAAGGGGCCCGCGCAAAGCGCCCAGACTCGCTGCCAGGCAGGGGGCACGATAGATCGATCATGCCAACGCGCCCACATCCCGCCCATCGCGTGGATGGCCGTGTAGCTGACCAATAGCGCCCCGGAAGCCACGAATCCTGCCATCCAATACCGGCTCACCGTTGGCTCCTCGAAGTAGGTCGCGCCAAGGTGCCCGTAGAGAAAGATAATGAAGCGATTGGCTACCGCGAACCAGTAATAAAAGAGCCCACCAATCAGCAGGACTACCGGGATGGCGTACCATACCGCCGACTTCCATGAATTGCCAGTGTTCATAACAAAATCGTCACAGCCGAAATAATTTCATGGCATTATTGCGCGCCATTAGCTCATAGGCTGCTATTCGAACAACACCGCTCTACCTAACAGTGTTGCAGCATCATCTAATAGCTATGATAGCACAGCTTTAATTTAGGAACAACCCAGATTTTCACTGACTTCTTCATTTGAATTATCGGCTGCCTTACAGCTCTGTCAGCACCCGCGTCAACACCGCAATCCCTTTGTGATACTCTTGCAGATCGATGTGCTCGCGCGGCGTGTGATCGAGCGCCGAGTCGCCAGGCCCGTAGGCCAGGATCGGGCAGTTCCACACCGGACCGGCGACGTTCATATCCGAGGTGCCGCTCTTGACCTTGAACTGGATGCGCCCGCCTTCAGCGCCGATAGCTTTGACGAAAGCGCGCGCCAATGGCGTGTTCTTCGCCGCATGGTAGGCAGCTTCGCCGCCGCTGAAGCGCAGGTCTGCGTCTCCGGCGAAACCGCGCAGCGTGGTTTGCAGTTCATCGATGGCGATCTCCGGCGGCAAGCGGAAGCTCAACGTGAGCGTCGCCGTCTGGACGAAGCCGTCGTCCTCGGAGTGCATGGCCCGCAGGGAGGGTGCGAGCTGCTCGAACATCCGGGGATGCGCGGCGTTGTAGGCGTCAGTGTGTTCCGTCACCGCGCGCCAGAAGGCAAACGCTTCCTCGCATGCGTTCGCGTCGGGTCGGGCGGTGTGTTCGATCTCACGCGAGCGTGTGTATTGCGCCAGCAGGCGGCCTTTGTAGCCCGTCGTTACGCAATCCCACCGGCTTGGTTCACCGATGATGACGGTATCCGGCGCGAACTTGTCCAGCAAGAAGCGCGCGCCCTTGGAGGCAGCGGTTTCTTCCTCCACGGCGCCGACCACGACGATGCGCGTGTCGCCATTCGCGCCGGCCCGCGCTGCCGCGGCAACGAACGTCGCCAAAGGCCCCTTCGCATCCACCGCGCCGCGTCCGTAGAGCAGGCTGCCCTCGCGCCGCACGTCGATGAAGCCCGGCACGGTGTCGATGTGGCCGAGCAGCAACACCGCGCGCTCGCCATCGCCGATCTCGCCCACGGCGTTGCCTGCGTCGTCGATGCCGGCGTGAAAGCCGAGCGCCTCCATCCGGCCGGCCAGATATTCGACCGCCGGGCGTTCTTGTGTGGAAGGGCTGTACTGCTCCACAAGGCCCTGTAGCAAGATGTCTGCCTGGTTGTCGTCGAACGTTGGCATCATGATCACCTTTTCTGACAGGATTTACAGGATTCACAGGATGAGAAAAATCCTGAAAATCCTGTCAATCCTGTCCAATATTATGCCGCCGCGTAACTATTCAGGTGGGGCGCACTTCTACGCCTGCAATGACAGCAGGAAGCGCAAAAATTGCCATTTTTGGTTCAGCTAAGTGCGTCCCACCTCAAGGCTGAATAGTTACGCCGCCGCAACCTGCAATGTGTAGTCGATGACCTTGGCCGGGATGTTGACGCCGGTGGTGTCGATGCTGTTGCGGAACTCCATCGTGTAGTTGATCTCGTTTACCAGCAGGCCCCGGTGCTCGTCCTCGAAGATGTCGAGCGCGACCACGCCGCCACCAATCGCCGCCGCCGCTTTGAGGCATAGCTCGTTGAGCTCCGGCGTCACCGGACACTTCGTCGCCACGCCGCCGCGCGCGGTGTTGGTGATCCAGTGCGGCGAGGTGCGGTAAATGGCGGCAATGGTCTCGTCGCCGATGACGAAGGCGCGGATGTCCCGATCCGGTTTGTGGACGTATTCCTGGATGTAGTAGATCGAATGGTGGTAGGAGCCGAGCACCTGCTTGTGCTCGAGCACCGTCTCGGCGGCCTCGCGGTCGTTGATCTTGGAGAGCAGCCGCCCCCACGAACCGACGCCGGGCTTGAGCACCACCGGGTAACCCATCGTCTCGATGGCCTCGAGCGCCGATTCCGGCGTGAACGCCACCATCGTGCGCGGGGTGGGGATGCCGGCGCGCACCAAAGCGCTTGTCGTCAGCAGCTTGTTGCCGCAGTTTTCGGCAACCTGGTAGGTGTTGACGGTGGGTATGCCCCAATCCCGTAGCAGGAGAAGGGCGAAGAGTGCGCGTGAATGGTTGATGCAGCGTTCGAGAACGACGTCGTACCGCCAACCGTTGTTTTGAATGTCGAAGATGATTTCGCGGTCGTCGATGATGTCGAAATCGACGCCGCGCTTTTGCAGCTCGGTGATGAGCAGTTTCTCTTCGACGCGGATACGGGAGCACAGAATTCCCACTTTGCCCATGGTGATGTGCTCCTTATTCGCCCCAGTCTTCTTCTTCCTGCGGCGCGTAATCCACCGCGGGCGGATCGAGATTGATCACCTCAAGCTCGGTCCCGCAATCGGGACACACTATGATCTCGTGGACGATGGCGTCGATAGCCAATGGAATTTCGGCGGCGCACTCTGGACATTCTGCAAACATAATTCTCCTCCTTGACTTTGACTTGGCTGATAGATGAACGACTCTTCTTTAGTCAGCAGATTAAACGGATTTAGCAGATTGTTTGCTATAGCCGGGTAAAAATCTGCTTGATCTGCTCAATCTACTGACCGGAAACCCCCAACAAAAAACCAGCTTCCGTTTTGTGCGCGAGGCTGGAAGCTGGTTTTTGCCTGTTTGGACGCAAACGCCACTATCCAGACTCGTCGTCCGGCTTGGTGCGCTTGCACTTCATATCGGTATTGGGATACTGCTGTGTCACGTTCATAACACCCCTCGCGCGGCATTTTCCCACGTTCGCCGATATTGTCAACTTGCTACTGTTCCCGCTTGTCGCTAACCGGCGATGGCAGTGACGACGGGCCCGGTCAGTGCGTCTACGGCAAAGCCCTGGGTGAAGGCGGCGAAAAAGCGGAGTCTGTCATCGACCTCACTCAGTTGTTGCCAGATACCCGTGAAGCTCCAAATGCCCGCAATCAACGCGATGACAATCCGGGCAACTATGGCTGTGATTGGCCCCAGGTTGAATGTGTTTGTAGACAGCCCTGCGACCAGGACACCCCAAATCCAATGTCCAATGATCCCTGCCACAATGCTCAGATAGGTGCTCCACACTTTGCGATCATCGCGTAACTTCCGATAGCCTTCACTGACACTGAATACTTTCATGAGTGCCTCCTTTTTTGCCTGGTTACAATTGGATGCTTGATCATATTTCAGCCGGACTTAGGCGGGCGGGAAGGTTCCGGCGCGCAATTCTTTCAACGTTTGCAGGATCTCTTCGTGCGTGTTCATCACGAACGGGCCGTAGCGGGCGACGGGTTCGTGCAGCGGCTTCCCGGCGATCAACAAGAAACGCACACCCTCGTTTCCGGTCTGCACTTCGAGAAGATCGCCGTCGTCGAAGATAGCGAGCTGCGTCTTGACGATGTCCGTCCCTGCATTGTCGTCCGTCACGCCGAACGTCCCGGCGCCTTCGAAGACGTAAGCGAGCGCGGTGTGTCCGCGTTCGACAGCCTGCGCGAAGCTGCTGTGCGGTGGAATGGCGACGTCCAAGAACAGCGGATCGGCAATGATGTCCGTGACCGGCCCGCGGACGCCATCCACCTGCCCAGCGACGACGCGAACGCGAGTTCCATCGAGATGTTCGACCTCCGGAATACGCGCGGCGGGCACGTCCTGGTAGCGCGGGCGCATCATCTTGTCTTTGGCCGGCAGGTTTACCCACAACTGGAAGCCTTCCAGCACGCCGTTGTGGCGTTGCGGCATTTCCTCGTGCAGGATGCCGCGCCCGGCGGTCATCCATTGGACGTCGCCGGCGGTGAGGTCGCCGGCGTTGCCGATGCTGTCACGGTGGCGTACCAGGCCGTCGAGCAGATAGGTGACGGTTTCGATGCCCCGGTGCGGGTGCATCGGGAAACCCGCGATGAAGTCCGCCACGTTGTGGGAGCGGAAATCGTCCAACAGCAGGAATGGATCCACGTAATCCAGCGCCCGCGAAGCGATGCTGCGCCGTAGTTTGACGCCGGCGCCCTCTGTCACCGGTTCTGGTTCGACGAGCCGGAGAACCCGGCGGGGAATCTGTGTGCTCATATCGTCCTCCTTATATTCTGACGGCAAGACCGATGTTTGTCTGTCCAATTAAGAAGATTAACGTCAGAATATTAACATAAAAAGGAGTGTTGTCAAGGTCACGTTTCAGTGATCACGGCTTCGAGAATGGCGTTTTCGCGGCTTTGCAGGAGCTTTGCCAGCGGTTTGAGTGTCAGCGCGTACAGGCCCACGCTGTAGAGGAACGCCACGGGAATGGTGATGAATAACGCAGGTTTCCACAGGATATACGGCAGCACCAGGAGCAGGGCCATCGGGATACCTGAAATGAACCAGGCCAACATCCCCCATAGATTACCCCGCTGGCGCGCGCCGGCGGTGTACTGAAGCTGCATCCGGTACGGGCCGATGATCGATGCGAGCGTATAGAGCGGACTGCCGCTGATCTGCATGCATACGCCCAGGCACAATCCCAAGGGGACAAAGGCCCAGGCTCGCGTAAACACTGCCAGCACGACGAGCACCAGTGTATACAGCGCCACGGCAATGGCGAAAGTGGCGACATTCGCCGAAACGATAAATTGACGGCGATCGACTGGCGCCATGGCAAGTGCGCCGAATCCCTCCCGGTCGATGATGCCGAAGTAGTTCGACGTGATATTCATGTTGATCATCATGCTCAACATCACGATGATCAGCAATCCAGCAAACAGCGGCGCGTATGTTTGAAAGTCGGTGTCTTTGATCCCCGGCTGCCAGAGGATGAACGCCGCCGGCAAAATCGCCAACAGCCCGCCGAAGATCATTCGCCGCGCCGCCGGGCTGCGCCACATGTAGGTCCAATCTTTGCGTAGGAGTGCCCAGAACGTCGGCGGGCCGGGTAAACGTCCGGTAAAGCGCGATTCGCGGATGCGCACACGCTCCGCGCCCAAGCCCACTGCCGCGCCTTGCATCAGCCGCCGCGTGATGCCCGCGTGCAGCCACAGCATGAGTCCGACGGCTGCCAGCGATAGCGCCAGAAATAACACGCTGCGCCCCCAATCTCCGGCGGACGCAGATGCCATACCTGCCGTGGCCCAACCGGCCGGCAGCCACGTCAGCACGCGCGAAGGGCGCAGGATTTCCAGGAACTGGCTCGGAGTTTGCGCGGTTCCCAATTGGGCGAGCAAATCTTGGATTGGCAGTTTTCGCAGGAGGGGGATGTTCTCATAGTTCTGGATGAGCGTCTGGATGAACGACTGTCCGATTCCCAACAGCATGAACGGCAGCATCATCACCGTAATCACCAGCGTGCGTAGACGCCGGTCTCCGGCGACCAGGTCGAAGAGATCTTCCATAATCCGGCCTGTGAGCACGAGTATGGCGAAGGCCGGCAGAGCGCCCAACAAAATGATCGGCAGCGCCAGCGGTTGGTGCCACGCCAGCCCGATGATCTCCCCACCCAGGAGGAGCACCGACCACACGCCGGTCATCGTCAGCAGGGAGATGAGCGTGCTGCCTACCACGATGCTGCGGAAGCGGATCGGGTAGGCGAACAGGCGTGACATCTCGAAGCGTTCCATAATTTGGGAGCTGTAGGAGGCGGGCAGCACCAACCAGATAAAGAACAGACCGTTGTTGACCAGCATCAGGAATTCGTAGGTGGCTTGGGGTGTAAACAGCAAGATGCTGAGAAGGGCAATGCCCGCCCCCATCCCCACGAAAAACGGCAACGCAAACAGAAACCCTACCATCCGCAGGATCACGCCCGCCACGTGTAGCCGTTCGCTGGCCCGGCGCGTGCGGAACATTGCCAGGGTGAGCCGCCCCTGGAGCCACATCAAGTTCTTCAAATCGCGCCACATGTTACGCCGCCTGTCCTGTCAGCCAGTCGAGCAGCCCTTGATCGGCCACTTCCGCGCCGACTGTGCGCAGGAAAACGTCTTCCAGCGGGGCGTCGGGCGGCAAGGACGCGCGCTCGCGCAGGTCGGGGATACTGCCCACGCCGGCAAGTTGTCCTTTGTTGATGATGCCCACCTGATCGCAGAAGCGCTCCGCCAGTTCCATGACGTGCGTGGAGAAGAAGATCGTCGTGCCGCGATGCTCGACCATTTCGCGCAGCGTGGCCTTGATCGCCCGCGTCGAAATCGGGTCGATGCTCTCGAAGGGTTCGTCGAGGAACAAAATCTCCGGCGCGTGGATGAGCGCGCAGGCCATGGCCGTCTTTTTGCGCATCCCTTGCGAATAATCGATGATCATTTTATTCCCGGCATCGTCCAGTTCCAACATCTCCAACAGCGGCGGGATGCGGCGCTTGATCTCAGCCCGGTCGAGGCCGTACAGCCGTCCCACCAGCTCGATCTGTTCGGCGGCGGTGAGGCGTTCGTAGAGATTGAGGTTTTCGGGGACGACGCCGATGCGCCGCTTGACCTCCAGCGGCGCGGTGAGGATGTCGAAACCGCTCACGTAGGCTGTGCCCGCCGTCGGCGGCAGCAGCCCGATGACCATGTGAATCGTCGTGGATTTGCCCGCGCCGTTCGGCCCCAGAAAGCCGAAGATCACGCCGCGCGGCACGGACAGGTTGAGCTTGTCTACGGCGGTCAATTCGCCGAAGCGCCGGGTGAGATTTTGCGTTTGAATCGCTGGTGTTGCATTGTTTTGCATCGTGTGTCTCCGTATAAGTTTTTTAGCGCGCCGTCCAGCCGCCGTCGATCACAATGCCCGCGCCGGTGATAAAGCTCGAAGCGTCGCTCGCCAGGAAGAGCGCCAGCCCGCCGATTTCTTCAAGCTCGCCCCACCGGCCTAGCGGTATCTGCGAGACGAACGCCTCGTATTGCACCGGGTCTTCCAGCAGCGGACGGTTTATCTCCGTGCCAAACGGCCCCGGCAGCATCGCGTTGACGGTGATGTTCCACGGCGCCCATTCCAGCGCCAGCGCGCGCGTGAGCTGCAGCACCGCGCCCTTGCTTGTCGCGTACAGCGTGCGGTCGGGCATCGCCACCACTGAGAGCATCGACCCCACATTGATGACGCGCCCGTAGCGGCGGGCTTTCATGTGCGACGCGACCTCGCGGCAGAGCAGCCACATCCCGGTGACGTTAGTGTCTTGCACCGCTTTGAATTCTTCTAGCGACAGCGTTTCGATTGGCCCGCGGATGTTGATACCGGCGTTGTTGATCAGCGCGTCGATCTGGCCGAATTCGGCGATCACGCTGGCGACCAGCGCCGCGATGTCCTCCGGGCGTGTCACGTCGCAGGCGTAACCCCGGCACGTGCGCCCGTACTGCTCTTCCAACTGCCCGGCGACAGCGACGGCATCCTCCGCGTTGCGGCTGGTGACGACGACGTTTGCCCCGGCTTCGGCGAGCGCCTCGGCCATAGCCTTGCCCAATCCGCGGTTCCCGCCCGTGATGAGCGCGACGCGGCCGTCCATACGAAAACGATCTAAAATTGACATACGCGCTTCTCCCTGTAAAAATAAACTCAACGGATTGAACGGATTTCAACGGATATTCTTCCGTTGAATCCGTTCAATCCGTTGAGATGTTACGATTTTTCGATCAGTCCCTCGCGCCAGGCGTAGACGGCGGCCTGGGTGCGGTCGGAGAGGTGGAGCTTGCTGAGCAGGTTGCTCACGTGCGCCTTGACCGTGCGCTCGGTGACGACGAGTGTGCTGGCGATCTCGGCGTTGGACTGTCCCTGCGCGATGAGCCGGAGCACCTCCATTTCCCGCGCGGTCAACTCGGCGGCGGGATCGTGAGTGGGGCCGGGCGTGCTGACCTCGCTCATCAGCCGCCTGGCGATGCGCGGGTGCAGGCTCGCCTCACCCCGGCTGGCGGCGCGAATGGCGTGAAGCACGGTTTGCGCGTCGGCGTCCTTGAGCAGGTACGAGAGCGCCCCGGCCTTGATTGCCGAGAAGAGCAGCTCGTCTTGTGCGTAACTCGTCAACACGACGACTTGCGTGTGCGGGCTGCTCTGGCGGATCTGGCGCGTGGTCTGCACGCCGCCCTGCTCGGAGGGCTGACCATTCGGTTTGAGCGGCAACACCAGGTCCATGAGGACGACATCGGGCACGTGGTCGACGCAACCTTCGATGGCGCTTTGCGCGTCGCCGGCTTCGCCGACGATGGCGATGTCGGGATGTGCACTCAAGTAGAAGCGCAGTCCCTTGCGGACGACGTCGTGGTCATCGACGATAAAGACGGTGATGCGTTCGCCGTTGGTTTCTGAAGTCATCGTTCTATCCTTAGTAGGACCAACTTTCCCCTTCTTTCAACAGCACAACATCAGCCGCCAACCTGGCACCCTGCACGCGACGCGCGAAGCCCTCAGGGGTGTGTCGGGTGCGGAGGAGCGGCGCGCGCGGTTGGATGCCCAGGTGGATGGGGATGACGACTCTGGGCGCAAGGGCGATGACGGCGCGGATGGTGGCTTTTTCGCCCATCGTCAATGGGATGCGGTAGGTGGTGACGGGCATCAACGCGACGTCGATGGTGCAGTGGCGGGTGATTTTGGCCATAAACGCGCCGTAATAGGTGTCGCCGGCAAAGTAGATGCATTTACCCTCGACCTGGATGACGAATCCGCCTGCGAGCGCCGGATGCAGCGCCGGAACCACCGTAATCTTCATCTGTCCGAATGCCTTCGATTCCCACGGTGACAGCCCCACGGGATGTTTTGCCCCGCTGAGTTGCGTCATCCATTGCGCGTGTTTGGGGGTGATGACCGGGACGCTGTCGGATAGCGCGTGCAGGAATTGACGATCCACGTGATCCCAGTGGTTGTGCGAGACGAGTACCAGGTCCACGTCACCGAACGCCTCGCGCGGTTTTGCCGGCGGTGCGGTGCGCTTGTACGCTGGATTGCCGCGCGTCCCGAAGTACGGATCGGTGAGAATTTTGGCGCCATCTGCCTCGATCCAGGTTGTGCTGTGCCCAATCATCGTGATTTGCATAAAGTTCTCCTGGATGGGGATTGGTAATTGGTGGCTGGTAATTAGGGATGAGGGATTGGGGATCGAAAATCAGATTCCCCAACCCCTGATTACCGACTACTAATCGCCAACTACTTTTTCGATACCTCGACCGGCAGGTTGCCCAGGAGCAGGGTGGGGCTGACGCCGTGTTCGGTGACGACGATCTTGGCGTTGTCCTTGAGGGAGTTCTCGGTCATCTCCAATTGACGCAGCAGTTGCGCGTTGCCCTGAAAGTATTTCTCGGCGGCCTCGTTGACCAGGCGGATAGCCTCGGCGCGACCCTCGGCGACCTTGATGGCAGCCGCACGCTCACCTTCTGCTCTTTGAATGGTTGCCTCTCGTTCACCCTCAGCGCGTTGAATCGTCGCGAGTTTTTGCTGTTCGGCGGCTTCGAACTCGCCGGTTGCCAGCAGGCGCATCGAGCGGCGCTCTTGCTCGGCGGTCTTCTGCTTGTGCATCGCTTTCTTGATGTCCTCCGGCGGGTCGATGAGCATAATCTCCACCTTGCTCACCACCAGGCCCCAGTCTGCCGCGAATTCATTGAGGACACGCTGTAAGTTGGTAGCGATTTTCTCGCGGGCCACCAGGCTTTCGTCCAGTGTCAGATCGCCGAACTCCTGGCGCAGGTTGGTCATTGCCAGTTGGATGATGGCGCGCTTCCAGTTGTCGATGTTGTAGAAGGTGCGCTTGATCGACTCTTCGTCGGATTTGGGCCGCACCCACATTATGCCGTCCACGCGGATTTCGACGTTGTCCTTCGTGATCACCGGTTGTGGGGGGATGTCCACGGTGTGCTCGCGGATGTCGCGGATGCGGACGAGCTGGAAGAAGGGGATTTGGAAGCCGAGACCAGGCATGATGAAGCTGTCGTATTTGCCAAGCGTCTCCTTGATACCGCGTTCATACGGTTTAAGCGTGTAGATAAGACTGTATATGGTTCTCATGATACTCCTTTCGAATGTGAAATATGTTAGGGAAATTTATCGGGCTACAGCCAATTCGTCGATGATGCGCGCTGTTGTCATCAACAACAACGGGAGAGGTAGCGCGCGATAGATCGTGATTTGATACGTACCGTTACCATTGAAGCAGAGGAGTTCCTGCCCGCTCTCGTCAACGAGTTTGAAAGAACATCCGGTGTCGCCTTTGGTATAGGCAAGACGATACCCTCGATCGTCGTAAATGATCTCGCTCCAGGTGTTCATCTGGCGGCCTTGATACTGCACCGCGGCCAACGGCTGCCGATTGCGTCTCAGGACTATGCGACCACTTAGACCTCGTACCCGCCGCAGCGCCCAGGAAGCGTTCGCATCTTCCCATTCGTAACCCGACGGGCTGCGGTGAATTCGCGCCAGCGGCGCTTCTTGTTCGCCGGATGTGATCAGGCAAGCGCGTCCCAATCTTAAGAATTTTGGCATTCGGCATGTGAGTGGGCCGATCTCGGGTTCGATCAACGGCCGGCGCAGATGGCGCAGATCAGCAGGCAGCCAGGGCCACGTTTGTCCCACCGGAATCACCAGTTTAGCCCCAAGCCATGCCCAGTTCTCGACGCTCAGATCGGGTTGGTATGCCGCGAGGGCTGCGCCGGTAGGGCCGGGTAGCGTTACTGGCGCGTAAGG
>JAKJAB010000095.1:0-295 GCA_022707725.1 Chloroflexota bacterium
GTTTTTATGGTCAATCGCAAAGCAAACAAAGCACAGATTTCACATGCCGTCGAAGAAATTTACGCCGTCAACGTGCAGTCTGTGAATGTGATGAATATGCCGGCCAAAATCAATCACACCCGTGGACGCCGTGCGGTCACACGCCATTCCCCGTGGAAGAAAGCTGTGGTGACTTTGGCGCTGGGTGAGTCGATCAAGGCTCTGGAGGCTTAGGATGGCACTCAAGAATTACAAGCCCACTTCTCCCAGCCGTCGCTGGATGACCGGACACTCGTTTGAAGAAATCACACGGACG
>JAKJAB010000095.1:330-11093 GCA_022707725.1 Chloroflexota bacterium
CAATGCCTACGGGCGGATCACAGTGCGCCATCGCGGTGGTGGTCACGCGCGCCAGTATCGCCTGATCGATTTCCGGCGCGACAAGTTCGACATCTCGGCACGGGTGGATTCGATTGAATATGATCCCAACCGCTCGGCGCGCATCGCCTTGCTGGTCTACGCTGATGGCGAGAAGCGCTACATCCTGGCTCCTCTGGGCCTGCGGGTGGGAAACACGGTGGTCAGCTCGCGGAAGAGCGCCGAAGTCTACGTGGGCAATGCTATGCCCTTGGAGCGCATCCCGCTGGGTACGACCGTCCATAACATTGAGCTTTACCCCGGTCGCGGCGGGCAGATGGTTCGCGCGGCGGGTGCATCTGCTCAGGTTCTGGCCAAAGAAGGGGATTATGTGACCTTGCGCTTGCCCAGTGCTGAAATGCGCCGTGTGCACAAAACCTGTATGGCGACCGTGGGGCAGGTCGGTAATGTCGATCATACCAATGTCAAATTGGGTAAGGCTGGCCGCAAACGCTGGTCAGGCTGGCGTCCTGCGGTGCGTGGTTCCGCGATGTCACCGCGCGACCATCCCCATGGCGGCGGCGAAGGTCGTTCGTCGATCGGTATGTCCGGTCCGAAATCTCCGTGGGGCTGGCGGACGCTGGGCCGCAAGACCCGCCGGAACAAATCCACTGACAAGTATATCGTTCGTCGGCGCAATGCCGGCCGCCGGTAAGTAAGGGAGGTAGAGAATGTCGCGTTCTTTGAAAAAAGGACCTTATGTCAACCCGAAGCTGCTCAAGAAAGTCGAAGAGATGAATCGCAGCGGGCAGAAGCGTGTGCTGCGCACGTGGTCGCGCGCTTCCGTCATCTTCCCACAGATGGTGGGGCACACCATTGCGGTCCACGATGGCCGGCGACATGTGCCGATCTACGTGACGGAGAACATGGTGGGACATCGCCTGGGTGAGTTCGCCCCCACGCGGACGTTCCGGGGCCACATCGTCAAAGAGAAAAAGGGCCGGGTTGCTACGACTCAGTAAGGGGAGTGAGGTAAAGACTAATGTCTGAAACTGTACACGCTATAGCTAAGCACATACCCATGTCGCCCATGAAAGTGCGGCGCATCCTGGCTCCCTTGCGGGGCATGGCGGCGCAGGCCGCTCTGGATGCGCTGAAGGCGATGCCTCATGCGGCGACGGAGCCGGTCTACAAGGTGATCCGTTCTGCAGTGGCGAATGCCGACGAGATGGGGTTGGATATCGAAAGTCTGTATATTGTTCAGCTTACGGCTGATGAAGGACCAGGTCGGATGCCCGGCAAGGGGTGGCGCGCGAAATGGGGTAGCCGCGGGCGTTATCGGCCGATCCGCAAACGTTCATCGCACATCACGGTCGTTCTCGAAGAACGGCTTCCAGAGTAGTCTGAGAAGGAGGCGATTTTGGGACGCAAGGTTCATCCCTACGGTTTTCGTTTGAAAGTGATTCGCGATTGGAAGTCGCGGTGGTTCGCGGAGGGCCGGGAGTATTCTGACCTGTTGACGGAAGATCGCCAGATTCGCGACATGATTGCGAAGGAAATGCGCGCGCGGGCGCGCGATGGACAAACCGGCATTTCGCGGGTTGAGATCGAACGCTTTCCCCCGAATCAGGTTTCGGTCATCATCTGGACAGCGCGTCCGGGTGTGGTGATCGGGCGCAAAGGGGAGAACGTCAAGGTCCTGCGGCAGCAAATCGAGGACCTGACCGGTGGCAAGCGCGTGCACGTCGATATTCAGGAGATCGAGCAACCGGACATCGATGCCCGTCTGGTGGCGGAGAACATCGTCGCTCAATTGGAGAAGCGCATTTATCACAGCCGCGCGATGAAACGCGCCGTGCGCCAGGCCTTGCGTGCCGGCGCCGAAGGTGTGAAAGTGATGTGCTGTGGGCGTCTGGCCGGCGCCGAAATGGCGCGCCGTGAGTGGATGCGTGAGGGGCGTGTGCCCCTACAAACGTTGCGCGCTGACATCGACTATGCTCAGGATGAGGCGCTGACGACATACGGTCGTATCGGTGTCAAGGTGTGGATTTACAAGGGCGAGATCCTGCCCCGCAAGCCCGCCGTCGTCGAAGACGCCGCGTAGCGCACTGAGACGGTTAGTAGTTTACGTTGTGATATTAAGGAGATAGAACCATGTTGATGCCTAAGCGCGTGAAATATCGCAAGCAACATCGTGGGCGCAGAACGGGTAAGGAATCCCGTGGGGTGGATGTATCCTTTGGCGACTACGGGCTGCAAGCCCTGGAGCCGGCCTGGATCACCGCCCGGCAGATCGAAGCTGCACGTCGCGCCATCGTGCGTCATATGCGCCGGCGCGGCAAGTACTGGATCCGCATTTTCCCTGACAAGCCGATTACGTCTAAACCGGCGGAGACCCGCATGGGTAAAGGGAAAGGGGCTGTTGATCAGTGGGTGGCTGTTGTGCGTCCAGGCCGTGTGATGTTCGAAGTAGGTGGGATCCCGAATGACTTAGCGCAGGAGGCCCTGCGTCTGGCGGCGCGTAAGCTGCCGATCAGAACTCAGGTGATTACCCGTTTGGATTTGGATGTGGAGCAGGAGAGTTAGCTATGCAGGCACATGAATTACGAGAAATGACAGAAGAAGAGTTGCGGCAGCGCCTGCAGGAAACTCGGCGTGAATTGTTCAACCTGCGGCAACAGTGGTATGCCGGCAGTTTGGAGGATCACAATCGGCTACGCGAGGTGCGCAGAGACATTGCGCGCGTCAATACGATTCTTCGTGAACGCGAGTTAGGGGTAGCGTTGGCGCAGAAAGGAGCAGCGGCATGAGAGAGCGTCGTCGTCGTCTGACAGGTGTTGTGACCAGTGACAAGATGGACAAGACCGTAGTCGTGAGCGTGGAGCGGCGCTATCGCCACCCGCTTTACAAAAAAGTTGTGCGCGCGTTGAAGAAGTACTTGGCGCACGATGAAAACAATGATTGTCGTCTGGGCGACCGGGTGAGCATCATCGAATCGCGCCCTTACAGCCGCCGCAAGCGTTGGGCCGTCGAAGAGATCCTGGAACGGGCCGCGTAAGGAGGTATTGCCATGATTCAAAAGCAAACGCGGTTACAAGTAGCAGATAATACGGGCGCGCAGGAACTCCTGTGCATCCATGTGTTGGGTGGGTCGCGGCGGCGCTATGGCTATATCGGCGATCACATTGTGGCGTCGGTCAAAGCGGCGGCGCCCACGTCTTCGGTGAAAAAAGGTGAAGTGGTGCGCGCGGTTATCGTGCGGGTCGCCAAAGAATACCGGCGCTCCGATGGCTCCTATATCCGCTTCGATGACAATGCAGCAGTCATTTTGGATGCTTCGGGTACAAATCCACGTGGGACCCGTATCTTTGGGCCGGTGGCGCGTGAGTTGCGTGAAAAAGGCTTTATGAAAATCGTGTCCTTGGCACCTGAAGTGTTGTAGGACCGGTGTGAGGTATTGAGATGAATCGTATAAAAAAGGGTGATACCGTTGAAGTGATCACGGGTGAGGACAAGGACGTTCGCGGCGAAGTGCTGCGGGTGTTGGATAAGGGAACTCGCGTGGTGGTCTCGAAAGTCAATATGGTGACGAAGCACCAGAGCGCCCAACGGGCCGGTCGGTCGCAGATGCAGGGCGGGCGGATTCAATTTGAAGCGCCGGTTGACGTCTCCAACGTGATGCTGGTGTGCCCGAAGTGCGATCAGGCTACGCGCGTGGGCTATACCGTCGTCGATGAGCGGAAAGTGCGCGTTTGCCGCAAGTGCGACGCCGTGATTGACTAGCAGGTTTGCTGCACTGGAATAAGAAGGGTCGATATGCAACCGTTACAAAAGCGTTATCGTGAAGAAATTGCGCCGAATTTGATCAAGGAATTTGGCTATGACAATGTGCTGCGGGCACCGCGCATTCGCAAGGTGGTGCTCAACATTGGGATGGGTGAAGCCCTGGACAACCCCAAAGCTTTGGAGTATGCCGTGGCGGACCTGCGGGCGATTACCGGACAACAGCCGGTCATCACCAAAGCGCGCAAGTCGGTGGCGAACTTCAAGCTGCGCGAGGGTCGCGCCATCGGCGTCAAGGTGACCTTGCGTGGGGAGCGGATGTGGGCGTTCTTAAGCCGCCTGCTCAACATCGCGTTGCCGCGCACGCGCGACTTCCGCGGCGTGCCCGATAAACTGGATGGGCGGGGCAACTACACTCTGGGATTGCGCGAGCAACTGTTGTTCCCGGAAATCAATTACGACAAGATCGATAAGATTCGCGGATTTGAAGTGACCATTAACACCACGGCCGAGACCGACGAAGAGGCGCGCCGCCTCTTGGAAATGCTGGGGATGCCTTTCCAACGTTAATGGCCTCTGGACTGGTAAGCGAAAGAAAGTAGTTTCTCTGAAGCAGTTTCTGTAAAGAAGGAGTAAAGGTATGGCGAAAACATCAATGCCAATTCGCGAAACCCGGCGGAAGTATAAGATACGGGTACGCAACCGCTGTTCTCGTTGTGGACGTCCGCGTGGATATTACCGCCGTTTCGGCCTGTGCCGGATTTGTACTCGTGAGTTGGCCCTAGAGGGGAAGATCCCCGGTTTGGTCAAGTCGAGTTGGTAATGGAGTAAAGCGATGATAACAACTTCAGATCCAATTGCCGATATGTTAACGCGCGTGCGCAATGCTTTGCTGGTCAGGCATGCGACGGTGGCGATGCCCTCGTCCAAGATCAAGGTGGCAATCGCCAAAATCCTCAAGGACGAAGGGTATGTCGAGGACTACAAATTGGTCACAGATGAGAACATGCACCGCAACCTGGTCATCCAATTGAAGTACCAGGGCGATGTGAAGCATCAAAAGCCTGTGATCACCAACCTGACACGGGTGAGTAAGCCTGGCCGGCGCATCTATACGGCGGCTAAGGACATTCCCTGGGTGCGCAGTGGGATGGGGATCGCGATCCTCTCCACGCCCAAGGGTGTCATCACGGGTCAGCAAGCACGCCGGCTCAACGTCGGTGGTGAAGTCATCTGCTACGTCTGGTAGAACGGGGAGGGAGGTGTCGAAGTGTCACGTATAGGTAAACTACCCATCCCGGTCCCGGCCGGGGTGCAGGTGAAAATTGAAGGAAATACGGTCACAGTCAAAGGACCGCGAGGTGAGTTGACGCGCGAGTTCCGCCCCGAAATGCAAATCGCATTCGAGGATGGCGCCGTGCGAGTCACACGTCCGAATGACGAAAGCTCGGTCAAAGCCTTGCATGGCCTCACACGCGCCCTGCTGCACAACATGGTGGTCGGGGTTCATGATGGCTACACCCGAGTTTTGGAAGTTTTGGGAACTGGCTATCGGGCCGAACTGCAGGGAGCGAACCTGGTGATGAGCCTGGGTTTTTCCCATCCTGTCGTCGTCACACCGCCGCCGGGCATTGCCTTCGAGGTCAATCCGCGTACCAGCACGATCACGGTCAAAGGCTGTGACAAGGAAGTGGTGGGGCGTATCACCGCGGAAATTCGCGCCTGGCGTCCGGTGGAACCTTACCTGGGTAAGGGCATCCGCTACCAGGGCGAGGTGGTACGGCGCAAAGCCGGCAAGTCTGGCAAGGCCAAGTAATCGCTTGTATTCAATAAACACGTGGAACTGAGGGTGAGATAAAAGATGAAACCGGAAATCGATCGTCGCAAAGCCCGAGCACGGCGTCGCACGCACATTCGTAAGACTGTGCACGGTACGCCAGAACGTCCACGTCTGAGTGTCTTCCGTAGCCTGGATCACATTTATGCGCAGGTCATTGACGACAGCGTGGGTTGTACGCTGGCGTCAGCCTCCACAGTGGATCAGGCAGTGCGTGAGCAGGTCGTTGACCTGTCGAAGACCGAACAGGCGCAGGTCGTGGGGCAGGTGTTGGCCGAGCGGGCCTTGTCAAAAGGGGTGACGAAGGTGGTGTTTGACCGTGGGGGATATAAGTATCACGGTCGGGTGAAAGCTCTCGCCGAGGCCGCGCGTAAGGCGGGCCTGGATTTCTAATTTATACGGCTGCGCCTTAGTCGCGTCCGGCAGGAGGAGATATGGAGTCACGACGGGATCGTAGACCATTTGAAGAAGAACAAGAAGAACTGGATGAGCGCGTAGTGGACATTACGCGGGTGGCTAAAGTCGTCAAAGGTGGCCGCACCTTCCACTTTCGCGTAGTGGCGATTGTGGGTGACAACAAGGGCCAGATCGGATTGGGGGTTGGCAAGGCACGCACGGTTCCCGACGCCATCGGGAAAGCCACCGAACGCGCGCGCCGCGCTATGCACACCGTCCCACTGGAAGGGACATCGATCCCCCACGAAGTGGTAGGGCGTTGTGGTGGGGCGAAGGTGTTGCTGCGTCCGGCGACCAAAGGTACCGGCGTTATCGCTGGGGGTGGTGTGCGCGCGGTGCTGGAAGCCGCAGGGATTCACGACGTGTTGACGAAGTCCCAGGGCAGCGCCACCGCAATCAACGTCGTGCAGGCCACGATGGAAGCGTTGGAACAACTACGCTGGGTCGAGGAAGTCGCCAAAGAACGCGGCAAGCCGGTGGCGGAAGTCATGCCATTCTGGCGGAGGAGAAGTGCATAATGGCGAAGATGTTGCGCATTACACTGGTACGTAGCCCTATTGGCTATTCCATTCGCCAGAAGCAAACTGTGCGAGCATTGGGACTGCGGAAGTTGCAGCAGATCGTGGAACACCCTGATAACCCGGCTGTGCGCGGGATGGTGAATAAGATTTCGCACTTGTTACGTGTTGAAGAAGTGGCGTCACCGGGTGACGCAGCTTAAGGTGTGGAGGATACCATGAAGTTACATGATTTGCAGCCCGCTGAGGGCGCAAAAAAAGACAGAAAGCGCAAGGGTCGTGGTATCGCTGCCGGTCAAGGCAAGACGGCCGGTCGGGGTACGAAAGGCCAAAAAGCGCGCAGTGGCCCGGGTATGGGGCCATACTTTGAAGGTGGGCAACTGCCTTTGGTGCGCAAGATCCCATTTGTCCGTGGTTATAAGTTCTTTAACCCGTACAAAGTGACGTTCATGCCGGTGAACCTTGGACAGATCGCGGAGCGATTTGCGGCCCAGGCCGTCGTTTCTCCGGAAACCCTGGTTGAAGTCGGGTTGATCAAGCATGCGGATGATCTGGTGGTCGTGTTGGGTGAGGGCGAGATCGATCGTCCCTTGACCGTGACGGTCCATCGCATCTCGGCTGCAGCGCGGGCCAAGATCGAGGCTGTGGGCGGCGTGGTGGAACTGCTGCCGTGGACACGCGGCGGGTATCACACCCGTTAATCGGTGTAGGCTGATGGGTTTATCTTTGACGGAGGCAAGTCATGCTTGAGGCCCTGCGTAATGCTTTCAAACTTCCGGATCTGCGCCGGCGGATTTTCTATACGGTTTTGATCCTGGTGATTTTCCGTATGGCGTCGAACATTCCCGTGCCTGGTGTGGATCGTTTGGCGCTCAAGGCCTTCTTTGACTCTGCGACGAGCGGTGGACAGGCGGCAGGACTGGGGCAGTTTGCCAATCTCTTGAACCTGTTGTCCGGTGGCGCGGTGCAGAACTTCTCGGTGCTCGCCGCGGGCGTCTATCCGTATGTGACGGCGCAAATCGTCCTGCAACTGCTGCTGCCGATCTTCCCCAAGTGGGAACAGCGGATTAAGGAAGAGGGCGAAGAAGGCCAACGCAAGATGAACCAGTGGACGTTCTATCTGACCGTTCCCCTGGCCGCGTTGTCGGCGTTCGGGCAGGCGCAGCTCTTCCGCTCGGCGAGCATAGGGACGCAGCAGATCTTGCCCAACTTCGGCTGGGGACCGGGCCAGATCCTACCCACCATCACGTTGTTGCTCACGATGACGGCGGGTACGATGTTTGCCGTCTGGTTGGGCGAGCTGATCTCCGAACAGGGCATCGGCAACGGTCTGTCGTTGATCATCTTCGGCGGTATCGTGTCGCGCGTGCCGTCCAGCTTCCGCAACATCTGGGAGACTGATGGCGTCGTCGGCATCCTGGTCTATATCGTTATCATGGTGTTGACGATCCTGTTCATCGTTTTCGTCCAGGATGGCGAGCGGCGGATCAAAGTGCAGTACGGGAAGCGCGTGCGCGGTATGAAAGTCTATGGGGGAGGCAGCACCTACATCCCGTTGAAGATCAACACTGCTGGCATGATCCCGTTGATCTTCGCCCAGTCCATTTTGGCCTTCCCGGCGGTCATCGCGCAGTTCTTCCTGAGCAGTACCAACCCGGGTGTCGTGAAATTCGCGAATAGCGTCGTGGGTTTCTTCGGCGGCGACAATATCTGGTACGCGCCGCTCTATTTCCTGGCCGTCTTTGGACTGACTTACTTTTACACGTTCGTGATGATCGAGCAACAAAACCTGCCGGAGATGCTCCAGAAACAGGGCGGTTTTATCCCTGGTGTGCGGCCGGGCAAAAAGACCGAGGAGCATATTCTGGGGATTTACAAGCGCATCACCCTGGCAGGCGCGTTGTTCTTGGGGATCGTAGCGGTGTTGCCTTACATCGTAGGGCTTTTTATGAAATCCAATCAGATGCTCATTCAGAGTTCGGGCTTGCTGATCGTTGTAGGGACGGTGATGGACACTGTGCGCCAGTTGGAAGCGCAACTGCTCATGCGTAACTACGAGGGCTTCCTGCGCTAAAAAGTGTGGTATAATAACCAGCCGTGTGTATGCTGTCCGGCTATGAACCGCGAGAAGGTTCTAATGGTTTTTAGGAAGGAGTTGGAATCATGAAAGTATCACCATCTGTCAAGCGGCGCTGTCCGAAGTGCAAGATCATTAAGCGGCGCGGGGTCATTCGCGTCATTTGCGACAATCCTAAGCACAAGCAGCGTCAAGGGTAATTCTGTCCTTTTGGTCGATTTTGAGGAGGCTGGTAAACAAATATGGCACGTATAGCAGGAGTTGACCTGCCGCGCAACAAGCGTATCGAGATCGGTCTGACCTACATCTACGGTATTGGACGCAAGACCAGCGGCGAGATTCTGGAGAAGGCAGGAGTCGATCCCAGCAAGCATGACACGGATCTCACCGAGGCTGAACTGGCGTCGATTCGTGATGTTGTCGATCGTGAGTATATCGTCGAAGGTGATCTGCGCCGCGAAGTGCAAATGAATATCAAGCGGCTGATCGAAATTGGCTCCTACCGTGGACTGCGCCATCGCCGCAACTTGCCGGTGCGTGGTCAACGCACGCGGACCAATGCACGCACCAAACGTGGTCCCAAGAAGACGGTTCCCGGTCGCGGTCGTCGCCGTGGCTCGAAGAAGAAGTAAACCTGACCTGCCTGGGGCGGCAGGTATGAGTAACTGGTGGATAAGGAGCTAGGAGGATTTTATGGCGAAACGTGCAGCTCGCACCGCGCGCAAGGCCGTTCGGCGCGTCAAGCGTAATGTGCCTCGCGGTTGCGTCTATATTCAAACAACGTTCAATAACACGATCATCACCGTGACGGACCCGCAGGGGAATGTGATGCGCTGGGGAAGCGCCGGCGCCGCGGGGTTCAAGGGAACACGCAAGAGCACGCCTTTTGCCGCGCGGTCGGCCGCGGAAAAAGTGGCAAAAGACGCCATCGACAACGATGGATTGCAGGAAGTGGACGTGTTCGTCAAGGGCGCTGGCCCTGGTCGTGAGGCTTCGCTGCGCGCGCTGGCGGCCGTTGGGCTGCGCGTGCGTTCGATCGTAGATACGACGCCCATTCCACACAATGGGTGCCGACCGCCCAAAAGACGGCGCGTGTAAGTCGATGCAAGTCGGAAGCAAGCATAAGGAGAGGTTATGGCAAGAAATATAGGACCTTCGTGCAAGCAGTGCCGGCGTGAAGGGAACAAGCTTTATCTCAAGGGCGACAAGTGTTACACTGAAAAGTGTCCCTTTGATGAGCGTGCTTATCCGCCCGGTCAGCATGGGAAAGAAACCGCTTTTCGCCGGCGCAAACTGACGGATTATGCCATGCAGTTGCGCGAAAAGCAGAAGGCGCGTCGGATTTATGGCGTGCTGGAACGGCAGTTCCGTCGTTATTACCACGAGGCGCAGCGGCGTCCCGGGTTGACGGGTGAGAACTTATTGACCGTGCTAGAAAGCCGGTTGGACAACATCGTTTATCGGCTGGGTCTGGCTGACTCGCGCGCTGCGGCGCGCCAATTGGTCCAGCATGGGCACTTTACAGTTAACGGTCGCAAGACGAATATCCCGTCTTTCCTGGTACGCCCTAACGATGTGGTGGGGGTGCGGCCAGAAAGCCGGCGCGCCAAGTACTTCAAGGAGCGCAAGGACCTGCTCGGCAAGCGCGCCGTGCCGGCCTGGTTGAGCCTCGATGAAGAAACGATGGATGGGCGTGTGTTGGTGTTGCCGACGCGACAAGAAATTGATGTGCCGGTGCAAGAGCAGTTGATCGTCGAATTCTACTCACGCTAAAGCAGACAGGAGGCGCCATGTTAGCAGCACCAGTTCTGCCGAAAGTCGAGGTGGAGGTCAATACTCAACAGTATGGCCGTTATGTGGTCGGCCCGCTGGAGAGTGGCTATGGGGTGACGTTGGGGAATTCCTTGCGGCGCGTGTTGTTGTCGTCGTTGGAAGGCGCGGCGATCACCGCTGTCCGAGCCACCGATATTCCGCACGAGTTCTCCGCGATTCCGGGCGTGCGGGAGGATGTGATTCAGGTCATTCTCAGACTGAAGCAAATTCGCCTCTCACTGGAAGGCGAAGGCCCGCAGTATATGACGCTGCGGATCGCAGG
>JAKJAB010000096.1 GCA_022707725.1 Chloroflexota bacterium
GGCTTGAGCGCCGGCCCGGAGACGCCGCCCATACGATTGGAGAGCACTGACCGGCCCGCCTCGGCATCGATGAGCATCCCCGGCATGGTGTTGATGGCGGTGATGGCGTCGGCGCCGGCTTCGACAACGGCGGCGGCGATCCGCCCAATATTCGGCACGTTCGGCGCGAGCTTGACGCTGATGGGAATGTCGCCCGCTGCGCGCTTCACTGCCTCTGTGACCGCCGCCGCGCTCTCGCAGGTCGCCGCGAACGGCGTCCCGAACTCGTCGGCGACGTTGGGGCACGAGATGTTGACCTCGATGCAATGCGGGCGCGCTGCCGCGATGCTACGCGCCACGTCGCCGAACTCCGCTGCCGTCCCGGCGAAAATACTGGCGATGAGCGGCACGCCGAGTGGGTCCAGCCGCGCGCGGGCTTCTGCCAACATCTGCGCTTCCTCTTCTGCGCCGGGATTCGTCAAGCCGATGGCGTTGAGCAGGCCGTGATCCCAATCCACAGTGACGGGGTTGGGATGTCCAGCGCGCGGCGTCGGGCCGCAGCTCTTCGCCGTGACCGCCCCCGCACCTGCCCGCGCCACGCGCTCCAACACATCCGCGCTCGTGCCGAGGATGCCGGAGGCGAGCACGGTGGGGTTGCGCAGTTTGAGATTGAGAAACTCACATGTCAAATCGGGCATCTCGTGTCACGCATCAATTTGCATCCACATTCGCATGTTGAACATGGAAAAGCCCTGGTTGGCAAAAAACGTTTGTGCTTTCTCGTTGAAAAACCACGTGTCGATGGCGACGGTCGCGATGCCTTGTTCTCTGGCGAGATCGCGCACGGCCTGGATGAGCGCCGCGCCGTAACCCTGACCCTGGCACGCCGGTTTGACGGAGATTTGATTGATGTAGACGAAGTTCCACGGGTGCATATAGGCGCTATCGGGCCGCCGGGTGACGTGCGCGAAGATGTACCCCACATCTTTGCCGTCGATGCTGGCGATAAAAAAGTAGTTGTTAGGATCGTTCAATTGCTCGGTGACGTAGGGCACGGCAAAGCCTGGATTCGAGACGTGCTTGAAGATGTGCGGCAACGCCGCCGCGTGGACGTTCTGCACATCCATATTGAGCGCCGAGATGCTTTCGACATCGGCCATCGTTGCTAGACGGATTTCCATGTGGCTTATCTCCCCAGCGAATCATGATTCGTGATTCACGCCGCTAAATAG
Source organism: Chloroflexota bacterium (assembly GCA_022707725.1). Lineage (GTDB taxonomy): Bacteria > Chloroflexota > Anaerolineae > B4-G1 > SLSP01 > DSWT01. The sequence continues at coordinate 1,212 of JAKJAB010000096.1, forward strand.
CGTTTTACTGATTCGTATATTGTATCAGAGATGCATTTTTCAGCTCGTAGCGTGTCGAGTATCTGGTCGATGGTGAGGACGGCGTGCATGCGCACTCCTTGTTTCGCCAGCACAGCTTGTCCGCCCATGTTGCGGTCCACGAGCACAACCACATCCTCTATCTTGAGTCCTGCATCTTGCATCGTTCGAATGGCTGTGACGATGCTGCTCCCGGTGCTGATCACATCTTCGATGGCGACGGCCGTTTGCCCTGGCTCGAACGCGCCTTCGATGGCTTGCCCGGTCCCGTGTGCCTTGACCTCCTTGCGCGGGTAGATCATCGATTGGCCCAGGTGCAGCGCGACACCTGCTGCGGTGGGCAGCGCGCCGTAGGGCACGGCGGCGACGTGGTCGAAGGTAAGCTCGCGCACCACATCGGCGTAGGCCGCGACGACGCACCGGAACACGCCTGGGTACGATATCACGCGCCGCAAGTCCACGTAAATGGGCGACGTCTTGCCCGACGCCAGCGTAAACTCGCCGAACCTGACGCAGCCGGCCTCGTATAACGACAAAATTAGGTCAACAGATTTGGCGGATGAAACGGATTTTTTCTCTGTCATCCGTTCGAATCCGTTCGATCCCTTGAGGATGTTCGCCCGTTGCTGGTTGATCGCGTCGCGCAGTTCTTGCGCTGCTGCGCGTGGGTTTCCCGCGTACAGGATGGCGCGCGAAACCGGCACGATGACGCCGCTGCCTTGCGCATCCAACCCGGCGCTTAGGGACGCTTCCACATCGCCCCCCTGTGCGCCGACGCCGGGCGCGAGAATCCAGCGGTCCGGCGCCAGCGCGCGCACGACGGCCAGCGCCTCCGGCTGCGTCGCGCCGACGACGAACCCAAGCTGCGTCTCGTCGCCCCACGTTTGCGCCTGCACAGCGATCCGCTCGAATAGCGGCGGTGCGCCGTGCTGTTGCACTTCCGCCGCCGACGGGTTGGACGTGAAGCACAGGACGAAAACCGCTTTGCTCGAATACGCGAGGAACGGCGCGATGCTGTCTTTTCCCAGATACGGGCTGACGGTGACGGCGTCGGCGTTCAGCCCCTCGAAGACGGCGCGCGCATAGGCTTTGGCCGTGCTGCCGATGTCGCCGCGTTTGGCGTCAAGCAGCACCGGCGCGTCCGCAGCATGGCACGCGGCGATCACCTCACGCAGCGCATCCCATCCTTCCGCGCCATACTGCTCGAAGAAGGCGCTGTTGGGTTTGTAACAGCACACCAGGTCAGCCGTCTGCGCGATGATGTCCAGACAAAACGCCTTCACACGTTTCACCGTCGGTGTGCCCGGTAGAAAATCCGCTGGAAACTTCTCCGCCTCCGGGTCCAACCCCACACACAACAGCGAATCATTCCGCGTGATCGCATCGGTCAACTTGTCTACAAAACACTCGGTCATGTTTAGCTCCTTGATGAGAATGGGTAATGGGTAATGGGTAATGAGTAATGAGTAATGGGTAATGAGTAATGAGTAATGGGTAATGAGTAATGAGTAACCAGTAACGAGTAGCGAGTAACCAGTAACCAGTAACGAGTAACCAGTAACCAGTAACCAGTCACCAGTAACGAGTAACCAGCAACCAGCAACCAGTTACCAATCCCCCCGCGCACCTTGCTACGCCTTCCCCAGAACCGCCGCCAGCAGCGCCATACGCACGTACATCCCGTTTCTCACCTGGCGGAAGTAGGCGGCGCGCGGATCGTCGTCTACGCGATAGTGAATTTCGCCGACGCGCGGCAGCGGGTGCATGACGATCATATTCGGCTTTGCGCGGGTCATCAGTTCGGTGGTGATTTCGTAACAGTCCTTCACTTCTTCATACTGTTTGGGATCGGCGAAACGCTCTTTCTGGATGCGGGTGACGTAGAGGACGTCGGCGTGCTCGATCACGTCGGCGACGTCGTGGGTTTCGCGCACTTTGACGCCACGATCGATCAGCTGGTTCATCAGCGCCATCGGCAGGCGCAGAATGTCCGGCGAGACAAAGCGCAGGCTGATGTCCTCGTATTGCATCAGTAACCGGGTGAGGGAGTGGACGGTGCGCCCGTAACGCAGGTCGCCGAGCATCGCCACCTTCAGCCCGTCGATGTGGCCCAACTCCTGGCGGATGGTGAACAGGTCGAGCAGCGCCTGGGTGGGATGCTCGCCCGCGCCATCGCCCGCGTTGATGATTGGGACGGCGGCGTAGTCCGCCGCCAGCTTTGCCGCCCCAATCTCCGGATGGCGCAGCACGATAAGGTCGGCGTACTGTTCGAGCGTGCGAATGGTGTCCGGCAGGCTTTCCCCCTTGCTGACACTGCTGAACTGCACACCCTGGGTGATCGGGATGATGCCGCCGCCCAACCGTTCCATCGCCGCGATGAACGAGGCGCTGGTGCGCGTGCTGGGTTCGTAGAAGAGACAGGCCAGCACGTATCCCTTGAGCAGGTCGCAGCCCCCCGCGCGCTCGACCAACTCGCGCATCTCCTGCGAGCGGGTGAAGATGTACGACAACGCGTCGCGGTCGAACTGATCCACCGACAGGATGTCGTGACCGGTCAGGCTGTTGCCGTTGTCCTTTTTCAACGTCATCTGATCATAGTCGAATAACCTGGGTAATGTTTGAAGCTGTTCCATCACTATTTCCTCCTCTGGCTAAAAAATGGTCGTTCGGATATTGCCCCTCTGGTGCTTCCACAAAAAAGAACCCGCTTATGAGCGGGTTCTCTTTGTCGAATGAATAAATACGCCGTTCTCGAAAATGAGCGCGCCATGTAGTTTTACATGTTCTACTTTTCCTCGGACGGCCATGCCAGAAAAAGGACTCCACCCACATTTGGTATGGAGTCCTTCATCGGATAAGGTATACGCTGCGTCGAGATCGACCTCGATCCACGTCTCCGGTTGTTCCGGCAAGCCGAAGATCCTCCGTGGATTGTGCGCCATCAGCGCGATCAGACGTTCCAGCGTCAGCCGTCCCTCGGCGACGGCGGTGAGCAGCAGCGGCAGCGCGGTTTCCAGCCCGGGGACGCCGGGCGGCGCATCGGGGCCGAGTTTCTCCGCGCGCGTGTGCGGCGCGTGGTCGGTGGAGATGCAGTCGATGGTGGTGTCGATGTGGGCCCAGAGCGCGTCCACGTCGGCTGACGTGGCCAGACGGGGGCGCATGTCGCCGAATGGGCCGAGGCGTGCAGCGTCGGCTTCGGTGAGGAACAGGTGATGCGGTGTGACCTCGCAGGTGACGGGCAGCCCGCGCGCCTTCGCCGCTGCGATCAGCGCGATCTCGTCCGCGCGGCTGACGTGGCAAAGGTGTACGCGCTGTTCGAACGCCGCTGCCAGCCCGATGCCTATGGCGACTGCGCGGCCTTCGGCGTGCATCGCAATCGGTTTGCCGCGCGGCCACGTCTGGAAGCAGCGTAACAGGGTCGCCAGGTTGCCAATCCGCAGTGGGCCGTAGGTCTGGTCGGCGTAAATCTTGAGGCCGACAGTTTCTTGCGCCAGTACGGGCAGTTCATCCAGGTGATCGGGCGATGCGCCGGCGTAGAAATGCACGTCGCACAGAGCTGCGGCTTGGGCTTGTTGCTGGATGGCTTGGAGCGTCTCACGGGTGGCGAGGGGTGGGCTGGTGTTGGGCATCGCCAAAACGGTGGTGAATCCCCCGGCGATGGCGGCGGCTGTGCCGGTAGAAAAATCTTCCTTGTGCTCACCGCCGGGAACGCGGAGGTGAACATGGATGTCGGCCAGGCCGGGAAGACGTGTCAGTTTTCCGTTTGGCATTGTTTCTTAACCCGATGAATGATACCAGAGATTGGGATTTTAGCAAACCGCAGAAATGAAGAAGCGCGGGGTCGAAAGACCCCGCGCCTTTGGTAACGCTACGCTTGTCGGGAGCTATTTGACCGCCAGGCGCTCGATCAAGGCTTGCAAGTCCGCGGCGGCCTTGTCGACGGTGGACTGTCCATACGCCACCTGTTGGCCGATCAACCGCAGCTCGTTCACGAACTCCTGGTCGTTCGGCAGGTTCGGTCCTTGGGGGATCGTGCGGTCAGCGACCACGTTGTAAATCCGGTAAACCTCTGCATCTGTCTTGGTGGCTCCGGCGGCGATTTTTTCACGCACAACCGGCGAGGAGGGGATACCGCGATTGGTTTGGAGTACTGCGCCAGCCGCGGGACTGGTCACGAAGAAGTTGATGAACAGCGCCGCCGCTTCCTTGTTTTTGCTGCCGTTGTACATCCCCAGGTACTGGCTCATCTGGATGACGTAGGAGTCCTCGCCGCCCACGGGCAGCGTCGTCGCGCCGAGCTTGTCGGTCATGGCCGCCTGATAGCCCGCCAACTGGTTGCTCCAAATCAGCCCGATCGCCGCCTTGCCCGCTACCAGCGCCGAGTTATCCGTCCCGGTCTCGCCGTAGGCTGCGGTGGTGTCCGCGTCGGGGATCAGGTCTGCCGCGCGCATGTCGGCCCACATTTGCAGCCATTTCCGGGCTGATTCAACCGTCGCGTAGGATTTGCCGCCATCATCGAGTGTCCAGATCGAGGTGCCTTGTTGGGTGTAGAAGTAGCTCATGTAGTTCGCTGTGTTGGTGCTGTTGTCCACGAAGGGCCACACACCCTCGGGGAGTTTCGCCTTGAGTTCCTTGCCGTAGGCAATCATCTCGTCCCAGGTCATATTGTCCTTGGGGAGCGCGACTCCCGCCGCCTCGATCATCGTCTTGTTGTAGGCGAGGATGAGCGTGTTCGTGCCGAGGCTGATGCAGAAGAGGTCGCCGGCGGCGTCCGTGGCAGGAATCAACGCGGTCTGGTCGAACCGCTCGGGCGTGTCGATCAGAAGCTGTTTGCCGAGATAGCCATTGAGCGGTTCGAGGTACTTTTTGTAATCGGGCCAGTTGCCGCCGAACTGGATGATGTCAGGGGCGTTGTTGCCCGCCAGTTGCGTATCGATGATCTGGAAGTGATCGGCCGTGCCGCCGTTGGGCTCGCCGATGACTTTGATCTCGGGATAGGCATCCTGGAACAACTGGATCACCTGCAACGTTCTGGCGGCGCGGTCGTCGTTACCCCACCAACCCATGCGGATCTCGGCGGGACCGCCGGTGTATTCTGGCAGTCCATCAGCGCGGACCGGGACCTCGACTTCTACCGTAACTTCCTTCACAACTTCTTTTTCTACGGTTTTGACGACTTCTACCGTTTTGACAACTTCAACTTCCTTCTCCACAACCTGGGTCTCGATAACGACCTGGGGTGTCGGGGTGGTACATGCCGCGAGCATCACCACGAGCAGTGTTACAAGTGTGAGTGCACGAAATCGTTTCATCTTGGAATCCTCCTGTTTCTGTATAGGTTCAGCTTTTTGTATAGGTTCAACGGACAAGTTCGAGAAACGTCACTGATCATCGTCTTATATTCAAGTCCTCCCTGTGATTTATCAACCCTTTAAGCCCGTGGTTGTGATTCCCTGTACAAAGTATTTTTGCAGGGAGAAGAACAGGATAAAGGCCGGAATCATTGACAGCGTCGACATCGCCAGCGCGCCGCCCCAGTTGGACACTGCGCCGGCGTCGCCGATGAAGGTGCGTAGCGCCCGCGACACGCTGAACGTCTCCGGCTTGGTGAGGTACAGCAGGTGGTTGAAAAAGTCGTCCCACGTCCACAAAAATGTGAACAGCGCGGTGGTCACCAACGCGGGACTCGCCAGCGGCACGATGATCCGCAGGAAAACCCCGATTGGCGAGCATCCGTCGATGGTCGCCGCCTCATCCAGCTCTTTCGGCAGACTGCGGATGAACTGCACGAGCAAGAACACGAAGAATGCATCCGTCGCGAGGAATTTCGGCACGAGGATCGGGAGGTACGTCCCTACCCATCCAAAGGTGTTGAACATAATATAGCGCGGCACGAGTGTGACATGCCCTGGGAGCATCAGGGTGATCATCATCACGGCGAACCACAAGCCTCTACCCACGAATTTGAGCCGCGCGAACGCATACGCCGCCATGGTGCAGGAGAGCAGGTTCCCGATGATCGCCACCACACACATAAAGAGCGAGTTTAGGAAAAACCGCCCAAAGGTTGTACCCGCATAGCCTTTCCAGCCGGTGACATAGTTCTCCAGGGTCACGGCTTTCGGTATCAGCCCTGGATCGCTGAAGATCATCGTGTTGGGTTTGAACGAACTGACAATCATCCAGAGTATGGGGTAGACCATCAATACCCCCAAGGTAATGATGAAGAGATGGGTCAAAGTGTGGCGTATCACCGTGTTGGTTTTCATCTTATTCCCCTGTGCCATACGACACCCACAAGTTCGATGTTCTCAGGACAATCGCCGTGAGCACGCCAATCACGAGCAACAGCACCCACGCCATAGCGGAGGCGTACCCTAATTCGCGGTATGCCCAGCCTTGAATGTACAGGTGCAGGGTGTAGAACAGTGTGGAGTTGAGCACGCCGCCCCTGCCGCCGCCGATGATGTAAGCCTGGGTGAACGCCTGGAACGCGCCGATCATCTGCATCACCAGGTTGAACAAGATCACCGGCGAAAGCAAGGGGATGGTAATGGAGAAAAACTGCCGTACTTTGTTTGCCCCATCCACACTTGCTGCTTCATAATACTCCTGCGGGATTTGCTTTAGTCCCGCGAGGAAGATGATCATCGATGAGCCGAATTGCCACACCGTCAGCAGAACGAGCGTCCAGAGCGCGTACTTGGGGTTGGTGATCCAGCCGGGGAGGTCGGTGAAACCGAGGGCGCCCAGGAACATATTGACCAGGCCGTCTTTCTCGAATAGTTTCCTCCACAGTACCGCAATGGCTACCGAACCGCCGAGTAACGTGGGAATATAGTACACCGCACGGTAAAACGCTACTCCGCGCAATTTCTGGTTCATCAGCATCGCCACCGCGAGGGCAAATGTCAGCTTCAGCGGCACAGACACGAACACGTAAGTGAACGTCACAGACAGCGCCTTCAAGTAGTACGGGTCTACGCGCATCACCTGGCCCGTGGATGCGGTAAACTCGGACAGCCCGAATAGCGGTCCAAACATTTTTAGGTAGTTGCCCAATCCGATCCATTGCGTTGCATCGGGCTTGGTGAAGTTATAGTTCGTGAAACCGAGCCACAGCGAGTAGGCCATCGGGTACAGCGTGAGCACGAGGAATCCCACGAGCCACGGCGCGAGGAATAAATAGCCAGCGGCATTGTTCTTGAGAAACTTAATGATACCGGATAGCTTGTGCATAGAGAACCTTTCCTCCTGATGACTTGGGTATATCTGCCCTCGTCAAAACGGGGCCGGGCCTGTTGACTCACGGACGATAAACCGGGCATGCACTTCGACTCTCTGATGAGGCCGGTCGGGATCCTGGATGCGGGCTAGCAGCAACTTAACGACTTCTCGCCCCACTTTTATCATGTCCTTAGAGCTGGTCGTCAAACGCGGCGTCAGGTAACTGGTCAGGGGAATATCGTCATAACCAACCAGTGACACGTCGGCGGGAACGCGCAACCCCAGGTCACTGGCAGCGCGCAGTGCGCCGATGGCCAGCAGATCGTTGATGGCCAGCAAGGCTGTAGGACGCATCGGGAGTCTGAGAAGCTGTAGAGCCGCCTGATACCCGTCCTCAATGGTGGCGCCGCACGTGACGACTAGCTCTGGGTCGACCGGCAGCCCGGCTGCTTGCAAACATTCTCGGTAAGGCAGCAGACGATCCAAACCACCCGCCGAACCCACTGGAAGGTCATCGGTCTCAAGATCGTCCCACGGCGATCGCACGCCGTAAATCAAGCCAATCCGCCGGTGTTGTAACGACAATAATTGAGCCATGACCTCCGGCGTCGCCGCTTCGTAATTGGAAACGACGCAGTCTATCGCCTCGTGCTCGCCTATTTTGGCGATAGGAAATCGCCGCTTGAGTAGTTGGGTCAAAATCTGTTGCGCCCCTTCCGATTGGAAGATGACGGCGCTCATCAAAATCAGCCCGTCGATGCGCCGGCGTGACAGCTCTTTGAAAATATCCTTCCCATGATCAGGGTCGAGGTCGGCGCTGGAGAGGAGCATGTGGTATCCCGCCGCGCGCAACTCTTGCTCGACACCATCGGCGGTTTGCCAGAAGTGAGGATTGTGGATGTCCGGGAGAATAAGCCCGACGGTTTGAGAGTTACCTAGACGCAAGGCCTGGGCGCGAGCATCCGGCTCGTAGCCAAGCTGCTCGATGGCTTCCAGCACCCGTAGGCGCGTCTCTTCGGAGATGGGTACCCGGCCATCGGCAAGCCCATTGACCACATACGAAACGGTTGCCGTCGAGACCCCCGCCAACCGAGCTACGTCAACTTGAGTCGGTCGCTTCATAGCTTTGTCACCTCTCGTCACCTCTGTGTGTTTGGGCTCGGAAAAGAGGAAAATCTCGATATTTAACTTATACATATAAGCTTATATGTATAAGCTTATACGTATAAGTGACTATAAACAATATAGCACAGGTTTATTGCAGTGTCAAGAGGCAAATGGGGGAAATTATCTGCGGCGTCAGGAGATAAAACTCAGGGTCGCGCTTCTCCTGCCACGGTTTCGCGGATGCGCTGCGCCAACGCCAGCGCGCGTTCCGGCGCATCGCCGACATAGTCGCGGGCGTCGAGGCTGGCGCGGATGGTTGCGGCGTCGAGATGGTGTAGCAGCCGCTCGTCTGCTGCCAGCAGTTCGACCAGCGGATTCAATTCTCCATTTTCTACTGCACTCCACGCCTGCATCGCCACGTCGCGCAGGATTTCGTGCATAGCCTGGCGATCCGCCCCGGCCTTGGCCAGGCGCATCAACAGTGCTTCGATGCCGGCGAACGGCCCGTGGGTATCCAGGTTGCGCGCGATGGCAGTGTCGTTGATGCGCAGGTCGCGCACCATCCACCCGGCCGTCCCCAGTAGCTCATCCGCGATGAGGAACGCCTCCGGCAGGATGATGCGCCGGTTGGCGGAGTCGTCGAGCGTGCGTTCCAGCAATGAGTGCGCGGCGTCGTCCCAGGCCACGCGGGGCAACTGCGCCAGATGCCGCGCCAGGCTGTTCATGTTCTCGGCGCGCCAGGGGTTGCGTTTGAACGGCATCGCCGACGAGCCGACCTGCTGCTTGCCGAACGGTTCGGCCCACTCGCCGATAGCCGGGTTTTGCAGGATGCGCAGGTCGAAGGCGAAGCGGTAGAGCGTGCTGCCCATACCGGAGAGCGCCGTCAGCACGGCCCAGTCCTGGCGACGCGGGTAGGTCTGGTTAGCGACGGGCCATGCAGACAGGCCCAGTTCTTCCATCACCTCGGCCTCGAATGTCGCAGGCGATGTCTGCCCTTCCAGGAGCAATTGGTACGAGGCCGACGTTCCCACCGCGCCTTTCAAGCCTTTGCCGCGCCATTCGGCGCGCACACGCGCCAAATCGGCGAGCCGGTAGCCCACCGTCGTCGGTTCGGCGGGCTGGATGTGCGTGAAGCCCATACACGGCTGGGCAGCCCGGCGTTCGATCTGCTCGGCGAAGTCCAGCAGCAAGTTGTCCAGCTTGGGGAGCAGCAGGTCGAGCGCATCGCGGATTTGCAGCGCGGTGGCGTTGTCACGCACATCCATCGAAGTGGCGCCCAGGTGGATGATGCCGCCGCCCACCGGACACTGCTCGGCGAAGGCGCGGATCTCGGCCATAACGTCGTGGCGGATGCTGGCCTCG
>JAKJAB010000097.1:0-10431 GCA_022707725.1 Chloroflexota bacterium
GGATTGACCATGCCGACCGAGCTGACATCAATACCCACGACTTTCAAGGTCGTAGACGGCACCACGACATCGTAGGCCGTGGCCTCGCCCGCCATGTTCAGCGCCGCGATCCGGCCCTGCGCCTGCGCAATCGGAGCGATGGCCCAGGAATAGCCTTTGAAGACGGCGGCATCACCGGCGGCGTAGATGTCCGGCGCACTCGTCGCCATATACTCGTCCACCACGATACCGCGATCCACTGTCAACCCGGCTTCCTGCGCCAGACGGGTCTGGGAACGCACGCCCACTGCCACCAGCACCAACCCGGCAGGGAACTCGCGACCATCTTTCAAGCGCAGGCCGGTCACCGTATGCTCGCCCAAAACCTCTTCCGTCTGCGCCCCCACCACCACACGGAGGCCCAGGGATTCGACGAAACGCTGCAACACCGCCGCGGCTTCGACGTCCAACTGGCGTGGCAGCAAGCGCGGGAAAAATTCCAGCACAGTGACATCGCCACAGAATCCCAACAAGCCGCGCGCCGCTTCCAGTCCTAGCAGCCCTCCACCCAAGACGATGGCCTTCCCACAAAAAGAGGCCGCTTGCTCAAATTCTAACGTGTCGGCGAGCGTGCGCCAAGTAAAGACCCCACTTTTGTCGATGCCTGTCAGTGGCGGCACGAAAGGCACACTGCCCGTCGCCAGCAAGAGTTTGTCGTACTCCACCCGCGTCCCATCGACCAGGGTGATCGTTTTGGCCTCCGGCTCGACGCGCGTGACGCTGCGGCCCAAATAAACGTCGATGCCACGGCCCTTGTACCATGCCAGATCGCGGCGCAGCAGCCGTTCCAGTGTGATGCCGCCGGCCAGAAATTCCGTCAACTGAGGACGGTAATAATAGGGATAGGTCTCATCCGAATACACCGCAACTTGGCCAGGTCTACGGTTCCCTAATTCCAACGCCGCTGTGATGCCTGCCACTCCCCCGCCCACGACGACAAAGCGCATTTCCGACTCCTTTCAAACCCCGTTTGTCATTCCCTTCTATTCTACCGCAAAACGCGGCAGAGATAAAACCATAACGCTTGCAGATATGTTGCAATTTGAGAACAAACTCGCATCAAAAGACCTGATAAGCTTACAATACGCCTACCAGGCCTCGCGGGTCAATAATCACAGTCTCAGTAGAGCGCAAATTGCTCTGCCGGGATCGCCAGACAAAATTAGACCTCCCAAATCTCGCGCTTCAAGTTCAGTGGCTCAGTTATTGCGTTGGACAGCGCGTGACCTCGACCTCGTTGTTCTCGAAGAGGAATGTCGCCGGAATTTGCACGCGCGCCGCACACTCCAACGGCTGCTTACTGTGAGCCACGTGGAGCTGTCCAGCCTCGATCACGGGCAGTTGTGGCCCTAGCACGGTCAAACCGGTCTGCGCATAATAAATGTCCACATACGCCAGGCGCGCGAATCCTTCTGGCGCGATCTCGATGCCCACCCAGTCTCCGGCGCGCGCAGCCAACCATATATGATCCGTATCGCCGCCTGAGGCGTCGTCGTGCAACGAGGTAAATATGACCGGACGATCGGCGTGTCCGGCAGCGTGCAGATGGCCGCGCACCGTCAGTTTTCCCGCAGAATCAGCCTTGATGATCGTGCCCGCTTCAATCGTCAAGAAGGCATCTGGCCCCACAATGACTTCACCTTCAAGGATGCGCGGAATTTGCGCGTCCCCACTCCCGAGCTGCACCCAACGCTGCTCATTGTTCAACGTCCCAGTTATCATTGCAACCCCTTGCAAAGCATTATCCTGGAACGTCGTGGCCCGTAAGTCCGGCGCTGAACCCGGCGTCATCCGCATTCCAGGCCCTGGTGCGAACGCAATCTGGCTGCTGTACAACGTAGGCGAAGCATCCTGCAACGTCAGCGTCGCATATCGTACCTGAACGTAGTGAAATTCCGAGGCAACGTCGGAGCGCTCCAGTAAAATGCCACCCCAGCTGCGCTCGGCCCGTGGCACGAGCGTGCCGCCGGTATCCCCACCATATTCGTCATCATAGAGCGAAGTGAAGACGATTTGCCCTTCAGGATCGCTGTTTCCCACAGCCGACAAGGCACCCCGTACCACCAGCCGCCCTCGTTCGGCGAATTTCACGATCACCCCCGGATGGACTGTCAGTTTCGCTTCCGGTCCTACAGTCACCGTATCACGCACAACGCGCACGATAGGCGTTTCACCGCCCAGGCGTTCCCACACGCGCGTGCCTGGCCCGGCGATGGTCATGTCACCGAGCAGTTCCAACGCGTTGCCGCCAGCATTGCCATTCAAAGTGAGGTTGTTGAGTGTGGGGAAGGCGTTGGCGTCGGCGCTCAACGGATACCCGGCGGCATTGGTAATCGTTACCTGTGTCAGCTCAGGTGAACTACCCTGCATCGTCACAACTGCTTTCGAACGCCCGCCATAGCGAAGAATCACATTGCGCAAATACGATTTCGCGCTGCTCTCGAAGAATGTCAGACTACCCCAATCACCGGGCTGTGGATCGATGGCCTCAAGATATGTTACCCCGCCCGCATCCTCGGCACTGTCATGTATCGAGGTAAACATCACATCCTCAGCCTGCAACAGTCCATGCACCCAGATCCCCGGTAGCTGTCCCTTTGGTGCATGCCAGAACTTCACGATAACGCCGGATTGGATGTCCAACGTCGTGCCCTCGTCCACTCGCAGCAAACCGGGGACAACGTACATCAGGGGCAAATCCCCGACCTTGATATTCGGCCACACCGCACTCGAGACAGGCAACGTGCCAGGACGCACTTCAATCCCGTTGACGGGATTATCCACGAGCCTGACATTGTCGGACAAACCGGGAACCATGCTGCCATTAAAACTGATCGGGAATAGCGAGCCGCGCGCGATTGTGACGCCCGCCAGCACAGGAACGTTGCCGTCCAGGTAGAGAGAGCGCTCGCCGGCATATTCGACGATTGCTTGACTCAACACCGTCGCATCGGTGGGATTGTAGAGCCGTAGGCCCTCCCACCCTCCTGGCATCTTGTCGAACGCCGTGAAGGTGACCGGCGCATCCTCGCTGCCACAGGCGTACAACGTTCCATAGACGTCGAGCGACGTTTCACGCGTAAAAACCAGCGTTGTACCAGGGTAGAGCAGTAGCCGCACACCCGCTGGCACAACCAATGTCTCGGTAATCATCACCTGCGTGCCGGTGAAGACCGTATCCACGGTCAATTCGCCACCCAGCGTCTCCACCGACGCGAAGTCGTCCAGACGCAAAGCGCGACACGTCCCCAACGCAGGGTGCGACAACGTCCTTGCAGCAGGCTGGTACACCTCTGCAGGCTCGGCCACGGAAGGACTGCGCAGGAAGAAATACCATACGAGCAGCCCGATCAAGATAGGGAGTTGAATCAAACCCAGGAGGCTGAACAGCACTCGCCGGTCGAAGACGCGAAACTTGCGCGGTGGCGACTGTTCAGACACGGTCACGGCGGGCAATTCTTCCACAACTGCGGCCTCAGATTCATAGGACACCGGCCTGGTCTCCGGCGGCCCTTCTACAGTGAACGGCGATACAGGCGGGGCGACCACAGCCGGTTCAGCGATGGCCTCCGGCGCGGCAGTGGGTGATACAAAACCCTGCGTGCGCAACCGGCGCGCCCGTTGCAAGAAGCTTTCTGCCGGGGCAGGCGCCGTCTCAGACACAGTCGGCTGTGGTTCGGGCTGGGGTTCTTCCTCCTCCATCCCAATGAATGACACGCTGGGCATTGAGGGTTTAGCCGGCTCGGGCGCCTCCACCACCGGAGATTCCGGTTCCGGCGCTAGTTCCCCGATAAACAACTTGCCCCAGCCAAACGTGTCGTCGGTGGCATAAGGTTCAGGCTCTGGCTCAGGTGCAGCTTCTGCCTCCTCAGTATACAACACCCCCCAGCCGAACATTTCACCCGGTTCAGGGAACTCGGGTTCCGGCTCGGTGACGACGCCTCCTCCCGGCTCAGGCAACGGCATCCCGGTGCGCAATGCCTCCACAGCCGCCAACGCATCCAGGTTATCCGGTTCGATGCGCAAAGCCTGGCGCAAGCAATCCGCCTGTCGCTTTGGATCTTCGAGCGTCTGCGCCAGCCACAGCCAGGCCAGCGCGTTGTTCGGGTCCTGGCGGATGATTTGGAGCAGCAGTTTCTGTGCGTCCCCGTAGAATCCTAACCGGGCGCTTTCAATCGCATTTTGGAGCAGTGGATTTTCCATCTGTCACCCCTCCCATGAAACTAAACCACTAATCTCGCTAATCTACACGAATTTTTCTTCAGAATTAGCGAAAATTCGCGTGATTCGCGGTTAGAGTTTTAGTCCTCGCTGGTGGGAATCCCTACAGAGACCCCGAATCAACAGATTAAACGGATGACATAGATTATACGCGATAACGTCCAGTTGCCCAATGGCTGACCGGTTACACTTTCTCATAGCGGATACGCGGATCGAGCAACGGGTAGGTCATGTCCAGGATAAACGTCGCTAACGCGATAGCCAGAATCAAGAAGAAGACAATGGCTTGAATCATTGCGTAATCATTGGCCAGGATCGCCTCGGAGAGCAAATGCCCTACCCCCGGATAGGAGAACATCGTCTCCACGAGCGCATAGCCAGACACCAACGTGCCCAAGGAGATGGCCAATTGGGTCATCTGCGGAAGCATGACGTTGCGCACGGCGTACTGGTAAAATCGCCGGAGCGGTTTGAGGCCCTTGGCTTCGGCGAAAATCATGAAATCCTCACCCACCACGGTGACGATCATGCCGCGCATCCACAGCGCCCATACGCCGCCCGTCACCAGGACCATCGTCAAGACCGGCAGCACGGCATGGTAAACCACGTTTAGCAAAAAATCGATATTACCCCAGTCTACGTTCATCATCACGTTATAGGAACCACGGGCAGGGAAAAGATTGAGCCGGAAAGCCAGGAAGTAGAGGACCAACAACGCGATAATAAACGGCGGGATGGACGAGAGTACCATAAAGATGGGGACAAGCGCCCTGAATAACCTGGCGTCGCGCTTCCAACCGGCCCAAGCGCCCAAACCGGTGCCAACGATGAAAGCCAGAATTGTGGCGACGCTCAACAAAACAATCGTGTAGGGCAAAGAACGCATCACCACGGTCGTCACCGGCCAGAAATAACGGAACGAGCGGCCAAAGTCGAGACGCAGCATGTTACGTAAATACATAAGATACTGTCGCCACAACGGCTGATTCAGCCCGGCCCAATCTCTGTAAAACGTTAGCATACTTTCGATCCGGTCTCCGCGCTCGCCGCCCCGCGTCGACATCTCCAGCAAGTACTCCAAGACAGGATCGTGCGCGGTGATGCGCGGCAGCAGGAAGTTGATCGTAGCAGCGAACCATATCACTGCGATCAGGTTAAGGAATCGTCTAGCCAGATACCGGAGCGGTATTCTCATAGACGTATTTTTACCAACTGGGGGGAATCGGCCACCAGTATTCTTCACGCCCACTGGCGGCGGCATCCCAAGCGTCGGCCATCGCTTCGACGGAGCGAGTAGCTGGCAGCAGAAGGTCAAACCCACGCCAGTCACCCGTGCGCGCGCCCGGCAACTGCAACTGCGTGTTCCGGCAGTATTCGTACCAGTCTTTGAACGTGTGCCACTTTATTTCGACGCCATAAGGATCAGGTCGTTGGGTCATCGGCGAGAGCGGTTCGACCGTGTGGCATGAGTTCAGAATCTTCAACTTTGAATGTGGATACATGTCGTAAATCGTCTGCGCCAGTTTGATGGACTGTTGGATAACTTCCTCATCCTCGCCCGGCAGGTTCAACGAAAAGTAGACGATGATAGGGACGTTATAAAGGTTGACTTCGTCGAGTGCGTTGAGCAACTGCGCGTCGTTGTAGCGTTTCCCGTTCAGGCGGCGCACCCGCTCCGAACCGGAATAGGGGTTCAGGGCCACGCTGGAGTGTTCCATGTCCGCCGTGCGGACAAAGTCCTTGATGAAGCCGGCCGGCGGAAGCTGGAAGAACTCGTTGTAGAGGCCGATCTTGATGCCTTCGCGGCGTATCGCGCGGAAGAGGGAACGCCAATAATGCTCGCCCATTGCGGCGAGGTCATAGGAAAAGCACACCTGGATCGCCCGATGCGCAATCAACTGCTTGATCTCGTTCACAATCGTCTCCACGGGGACGGGCACAATGCCGTCGCGCCCGGCGATCGCTTTGTGCGCGCTCTTCGCCCCTCCGCAGTACGAGCACTCGAAGTCGCAGCCGCGCGCTGTGGTGATCCAGCGGCCCCGGTACCCACTGATATCGGCGCCTTGACGAGCCTGGCGCGCCAGCTCCATGTCGATGACCAGATACTCGCGGACGTAGTACTCGTCCTGGTGCTCCAACCAGTCCAGGTCGATGAAATTGAAGTCCGCAAAATCCTCAGGCCGCGCGCAGTAAGTTCTGGGATTATCGACCACTTCCCCCTGGCGGCGGTAGGTGAGGTTAGGCACGCCGGAAAGATCAGGCAGGACGCCACGTTCCACGCTCATCAACGCCTGAGCCAGCGCCAACAGCGGGCGTTCGGCATCGCCGCGGATGACGAAATCGACCACGGGCAGGTCCCTCACGATCTCACTCGCAAAAGCGGAGGCCGTCAGCCCCCCGAGAATGACCCAGGCGTCCGGCAGCACCTGCTTCACCACCTGCGCGACGTTGATCGCACCGAAGCTATGCTCATACCAGTGCAGGTCGATCAGCACCATGCGCGCTTCACGATGATCGTAGAGCCATTGACGCAAGTTGAAAGCATTATTCAGCATTTTCTCCATCGGGAGGTTGACCCCCCTGACGGGAATGCCGTTATCAGAGAGCAAGTTCAACAACGCCGGTACGCCCATCGGCATCAAGCCATACGGCCGCCCGAACTTCGCGCGCGCCGGCGTATCGTAAAGATCCACGGCCTGCTTGGCCGGGTGAATATACAAAGCAACAGGAGCTACGTCCACACGATCCTCCAAAGAAACAGTTTCACTTCAACGCTTAAGGCGGATCACAATCCGCCGTTCCCACAGCGCCGAATTATGATCCGGCGAAAGCATTTTATTGATAAGGTTTGTCTCACCAACTCGGCGGGATGGGCCACCAACAAGTTTCGTGGGCGCGTTGCGCAGCGTCCCAGGCATCGGCCATCGCTTCCAAAGCGCGATTTTGCGGGTCGCTCGGCGTAAAGCCACGATGCATCTCCGTCCGCGCTGCCGGCCCGCCCAACTGAGTGTCACGGCAGTAAGTATACCAGTCATCGAAAGTCCGCATCGTCACATCGATGGCGTACTTCTCAGGATACACTGCCATCGGCGACAATGGGTCCAGGGTGTGGCAAGAGTTCATGATCCGTATGCGCGAGGGCGGGTAAAGTTGGCAGATTCGTTCGGCCAGCGCGATGGTCTCTTTGAGTGTCTCGCCGTTCTCGCCGGGCAAATTCAGCGAGAAGTAGACGAGAGCGAAAATGTCATGGAGATTGAGCGCATCCAGGACGTTGAACAACTCGGCGTTGGTGAACAGCTTCCCATTGAGCCGGCGCACTCGCTCGTTGCCGGAGAGCGGGCTGAAGGCCAGACACGAGTGTTCGCGTTCCGCGATTTGGGCAAAACGTTTGACGAAAGCCGGGGTTGGAAGCTGAAAACATTCGTTGTACAAGCCGATCTTGATATTTCGCTGCCGGATGAGCGAGAAGAAGGTGCGCCAGTACTTGTCGCCCAATTCGGCGATGTCGTAGGAGAGCGAGGCCTGCTCCACACCGGCAGCCGCCAGGCGTTCCAATTCATCCGCCACCGCAGCCGGCGAGCGCGGCACAATGCCATCACGCATCGCCAGAGTCTTGTGCGCGCTCTTGCACCCGCCGCAGTAGGAACACTCGTGTTTACACCCTCGCGCCGTGGCAATCCACCGTCCCAGAAATGGATCGGTCTTGAGCGCAGCGCGCGCCTTGGGTAAATCTGTCACCAGATATTCGTGGACGAAATACTCGGTGTGATGCTCCATGAAGCTCAGGTCGACGTAGTCGAGACGGTCGAGGTCTTCCGTCGTGGCGCAATAGCTGATGGGGTTCTCGATCACTGTGCCATCGCGGCGGTAGGTCAAATTCGGGATATTGACAAACTCAGGGGAAGTGGAGGCAGATTTGTCGAAACATTGCTGTACCAAGGCAAGCAGCGGCTGCTCGGCGTCGCCGCGAATCACGAAATCGACCGCCTCGAAGCGCTCCAAAATTCCGCGGGCAAAGGCGGAAGCCGTCAACCCACCCAATACAACCCGGGCATCTGGCAGGACTTCCTTGCACACCTCGGCCAGGCGGATCGCGCCATAACTGTGCTCATACCAGTGCAGGTCGATGAGGATCACACGCGCCTTCGTCTGCGCCCGCAGCCAACGCCGCAGATCGAAACTGTGGTCGAGTTCACGTTCCAACGGGTAATCGAGGCCGCGCACTTCGATGCCGGCGCTGCGCAGCACGTTCGCCAACGCGGGGACGCCCAGCGGAATCAGCCCGTAGGGGCGGCCCATCTGCACATCGCGCGCATCCTGTTGCTGGACATAGAAATCGATGTCCTGCTTGGGCGGGTGGAGGTAGAGCACTTCGGCCGGCGGCTTGAGCCGTCCACAGCACTGTTTGTACTTCTTGCCGCTCCCACAAGGGCATGGATCATTTCGTCCAACGCTTCTGGTGATCAACACAAGACTCCCTCGGAAACAATCAAGATCGCCAGCATCTCGCTGGCATACAGACAGGACACTGCAAGGCGCAACGCACCCTGCAGTGTCCTCGAATCCATATTCGTCCCTGAGCGCAAACAGGCAATCGCGTGGCAGTTTTCCGAAAATCGATGACCGCCTATGCCTCCGCGAAAACGCTGCTCAGTTCCTCGCGGGGCAAAACCGCGTTGTCACGGTACAGATAACATGCAACCGCACGGTCGCGTTCAGGTAAGAAGAGTTCCGGCGCCTTCGTCTCACAGATATCCATCCTGTAGGGACATCGTGGCGCGAACTTGCAGCCCGTGATCGCCTTGAAAGCCACCTGGCTCTTCTGGATCATCTCCTCGGTACCCCCCCACGCCAGGTCGGGATCAGGCCAGGGAATCGACGAGACCAACAATTTTGTATAAGGATGATTAGGTTCGCGGATGATGGAATCCACATTGCCAGCCTCCATCACCGAACCGCGATACAGAATGATGATGTAGTCGCTGATGTGATACGCCGTCGTCAGGTCGTGGGTGATGTACAAGATCGGGATTCCAAACTCCTGATTCATCGCCCGCAGGCTCTTCAGAATCGTCGAGCGCAGCGAGGCATCGACCATCGAAACCGGCTCGTCAGTGATCAAGAACTTGGGTTTGAGGAGCAGAGCGCGGGCGACCGCGATGCGTTGTCGCTGCCCACCGCTCAGTTGATGGGGATACCGGCCCAGCGTCTCCTCCGGACGCAGACCGACCCGCTCGAGCGCATCTATCATCAATTCACGGGCCTCAGATTTCGAACGGGCCAGCTTGAAATTCTTGATGGGGATGCTCAACAGGTTATCCACTTTGTAGAATGGGTTGTATACCGCAAACGGGTCCTGGAAGACGGCTTGAACTTCCCGCCGGAACCGGAAAAGCTCTTCCCCTTTAAGCTCATTGATCGGTCGCCCACGGAACAACGCCCGCCCGATCGTAGGGCCGTAGAAGCCTAGCAGTAGCATCCCTGTGGTCGTCTTGCCGCTGCCGCTTTCACCAACGACGGCGATGATCTTGGGAAAGTACTCGTCCAGTACGAGCGTCATGTCATCCAAAGCCACCGTGTAATCGGACTTGCCCCCGAAGATCTTGGTTACGTTTCTTAATTCAAGTAATGATGTACTCATCTTCTTATTCCCCAAGCCTCTATGCTGTACGCAGGTGGCAAGCGACCCACCGCCCTGCTTGAACCTCGGTGAACTCTGGAATCTTATCCCGACAAAGTTCCCAGGCTTTGGGACAACGCGTATGGAAAACACAACCTATAGGTGGGTTCAATAGTGAAGGTGTGATCCCCGGTATCCCGCTAAACACGCCTTTGTTTTCCAAGACCGGCAGGCTCTCGATCAAGAGCTGTGTGTAGGGGTGCAGAGGATCGCGGAACATTGCGCGCGTCTCCCCAATCTCCATCATCCTGCCGGCGTACATCACGGCCAGGCGGTCCACGCTCTGCGCCATCAGCCCCATATCATGGCCGATGAGGATGATAGAGAGGCCGAGTTTTTGCTGCAAACGGTTGATGGTCTCCATCACTTGCCGCTGAATGACCACGTCCAATGCGCTGGTCGGCTCATCGGCGATGATGACATCGGGTTCCATCGAGATCGACTGCGCCACGGTCACGCGCTGTTGCATCCCGCCGCTCAGTTCGTGCGGG
>JAKJAB010000097.1:10530-10813 GCA_022707725.1 Chloroflexota bacterium
CGATACGCATCACCGGATTAAGCGAATTCATCGCGCCCTGCGGAATCATTGCTAACTTGCGCAGTCGCGTCTGGCGCATCCGCTCTTCAGAAAGCCGGACAAGGTCTGTGCCATCCAAAACCATCTGCCCGCCCTCGATTTTGCCCGGGGGTTTGATCATCCGCATCAAAGCCAGCGCCATGGTGGACTTGCCCGAACCGGACTCGCCGACCAACCCCATCTTTACGCCGAAGTCCAGATCAAAACTGACATCATCTACGGCCTTGACGGCGCCAGCCTCAAC
>JAKJAB010000098.1 GCA_022707725.1 Chloroflexota bacterium
CGAGTTGGATGCCTTCGCCCATACAGTCGCGCATGATTTGAGAAATCCGTTGACGGCCATGATAGGCTATGCCTACCTGATCGAGAAACAGACGCTCACACAGCCGCCAGGAAAAATCGTGGAAAGCGCCCGACAAATTACGCGCGGCGGACAAAAAATGTCTGAGATCATCAACGAACTGCTGTTACTGGCGAGCGTGCGTAAATTGGAGTCGGTTCCGCGCGCAGAGCTTGATATGAGCGCGATCGTGAACGAAGTGCGCGCGCGTCTGGAACAAATGATTGCTAACACTGGAGCAACCCTGATCCTACCGCAGCGATGGCCAGCCGCAGTGGGGTATGCTCCCTGGATCGAGGAAGTATGGACCAACTATCTCAGCAACGCCCTTAAGTACGGCGGATCGCCTCCACGGGTGGAACTGGGATGGGAGATGGGAAAAGCAAGTATTCAACAGCAAGCAGCAAATGAACTTCCGCCACCAGGCGTAGAGGATCAAGTAGGCGATACCTGGATACGTCCATCGCCGTTTAGGCAGATGGTCATCCGGTTTTGGGTGCAAGACAATGGACCAGGACTCACGCCGGAACAGCAAGCGCAACTTTTCACCCAGTTCACACGCTTGCACCAAAAAAGCGCGGAAGGCTATGGATTGGGACTTTCTATCGTTCAGCGCATCATCACACGGCTGGGGGGACAGGTGGGTGTCGAAAGCGTCGTTGGACAGGGAAGCCGGTTCTATTTCACATTGCCCACAGACCGCCAGCGTACCTGAAAGCCCGCAGTAATGTAGAAAGGGAAATGAGCACATGGCAATACAGACAACACAGGCCAGCATCCTGATTATCGATGATACACGAGATAATCTACGTCTACTCACGCAGATCCTGACACAGAGAGGATACAAAGTACTTGCGACATCCGATGGTGAACAAGCGCTCGAAGCAGCCGCAACGATCGCACCTGATCTTATTTTGTTAGACATTATGATGCCCGGCATGGACGGCTATACGGTATGCGAACGTCTGAAAGCCAGGCCAGAAACGGCGCATATCCCGGTGATCTTCATCAGCGCGCTCAACGAACCGCTGGATAAGGTCAAAGCCTTTACCGCGGGCGGCGTGGACTATCTGACCAAGCCTTTTCAAGTGGAAGAGATCCTGGCACGCGTGAATGTCCATCTCACGTTGAGCCATTTGCAGAGACAATTGGAAGACGCGAATGCGAAATTGGCTGCGCAAAATCAAGAGCTGCAACAGCGCAACGCCGAACTTCAGGAGGCGCTAACCACCATCAAAACGCTGAGTGGTATTGTACCCATCTGTGCATGGTGTGGGCAGAAGATTCAGGATGAAGCCGGGCACTGGATCAAAGTGGAGAACTACATCGAAGCCCATTCCGAGGCCACGTTTACCCACGGCATTTGCCCGGACTGTTTGGCAAAATGGAAATCATAAAACTGGAGGACATCATGAAAACATCTCGCGGCGCTAAGACTATCGTTTATCCCACGCCCGTCTTCATCGTTGGCACCTACGACGACGCGGGCAAGCCCAATCTGATGGCGGCGGCCTGGGGCGGCATCTGCTGCTCGAAGCCACCGTGCGTCTCCGTCTCGCTGCGCAAAGCGACCTACACCTACGGGAACATCGTCGCGCGCGGCGCGTTCACAGTCAACATCGCCTCGGAGCAGTATGTGAAAGAGGCGGATTACGTCGGCCTGGTTTCCGGGCGGGACGTGGACAAGTTCGCCGCCGCCGGCCTCACGCCGGTCAAGAGCGACCTGGTCGATGCGCCCTACGTCGCTGAATTCCCGATGGCGCTGGAGTGTAAGCTGCTGCACACCCTCGAAATCGGCCTGCACACGCTCTTCGTCGGCGAAATCCTGGACATCAAGGCCGACGCTGACGCCTTCGACGCCAGCGGCAAACTCTCCGTTCAGAAAATCCGCCCCATCCTCTGGGCGCCCGACGACGGCGGCTACTATGGCGTGGGTGAATATCTGGGACCGGCGTTCGAGGTAGGCAACGCGCTGAAGAAGGGATAAAACATTCTCGCAATTTCAACCGCGAATCACACGAATTCCCGCTAATTTTTGAATAGATTCGCGTAGATTAGCAAGATTCGCGGTTTATTTTGATCGGAGGACACAATGCCTATCATCGAACAAGAGTTTATGGAACTGACGAAAGATTTGGACGTGGCGGCGTTCTGGGAAGAGAACGCCCAGTGCCAAAGATTCACGACCGACAAGCCGCGCTGCGCGCTTTCGTTCTCGCCAGACGATCACTGGATCTTCGAATTCGAGGACGTCCCCTCGACGCTACGCTACTACCACGACACGGCGTACCGCAACGCGCTGCACAAAGAGGTCAACGTCGTATTGCAGGAACACGTGGGCCGCGCCTTCTTCAACGAAGACACCTGGGAAACCGAGCCGCACCGCATCGAAAACCTCTTCGACTGCGTCTTCACCTACTACGAGGGTGGCACCCCCTGGCTCACCGCCGTCAACGCGGGCGACGGGCCGGAAGATGCCGCCGCGTTTGCGCGCATCCTCGACAAGGCCGAAGCCACCGACGTCCGCGCGTGGGCCATCCCGGAGCCATATCTGGCGGAATGGGAAGCGCGCAAGGCCGCCGAAAAACCGCTGCCCAAACTCGGCGCGGGCAGTCGCGGCCCGGCGACGATCATGACGTCCGTGCTCAAGCCGGAGACCGTCTTCTACTGGATCTACGACTATCCCGACATGATGCGCCGCTTCCGCGACACCCTGGCGGAGAAAATGGTCGAATTCAACACCGTGCTGCGCGAATTCAGCGGCAACGACGAACCGGGCTGGTGGATCACCGACGACAATAGCGCACTCTTCAACAAGAAGCTCTACCGCGAATACTGCTTCCCGGTGCTCAAGCGCGTGCTCGAAGCCATGGCCCCTGGTGACGCGCGCCGCTACCAACACTCCGACAGCGCTATGGGTCACCTGCTCGAGATGCAGTACGAACTCGGCATCCGCGCTGTCAACTACGGCCCCAATGTGGACGCCGCCCTCATCCGCGAGAAAATGCCCGACGCCTACATCTGCGGGCAACTGCCGCCGATGCTGCTGCGCAACGGCAGCCCAGAGGAGATTCGCCGGCACGTCATCAGCGACTTCCAGAAAGCCGGCGCCACCGGCGGCCTGGAGATCGCCACTGCCGGTTCCACCCCCGCCGGCGTCGGCGTCGGCCGTATGCGCTGGTTGATGAAAGTTGTGCAGGAAGAGTGCCGGTATTAAAGGGGGCAAGATGCAGGATACATGACTGGATCCAGTTTAGCACTCGAAGTGAAAATCTGACCACTAATTTTCACGAATCTACACTAATTTTGATTTCTATTCGTGAAAATTCGTGTAGATTCGTGGTTGATCTCTGGGAGGATCTAGTATGACAATCAACATTCGCTTTGCGGAATCGGATTGGGAACGCATTGCGCGCGACTGGAATGCGTGGTGGGGCGGTGAATTGGAGCGCCCGCTGGTGGTGTTGGAGACCGTCGATCCGGTAGAAGCCGACTGGTCGCAACTGACGAAGTACGGCCTGGACACGCCCGTGGACGATATCCTCGACAACTGGGAGCGCATCCTCGAAGCCGCATACTGGCTCGGCGACGCCTATCCCAAGTGGTGGGTAAACTACGGCCCCGGCGCGATGGCCGCGTTCCTGGGATCGCGCATCTCGTGGACGCCGGACACGACCTGGTTCTGGCCGCTGGAAGGCGTGAACAGTCTGCACGACATCCACCTGAGCTACGATCCCGACAATCCCTGGTGGCAGCGCGTGCTCGAGGTGACGCGCCGCGCCGTCGAGCGTTGGGGCGATCAGGTGCTCGTCGGCATCACCGACATCGGCGGCAACCTGGACATCCTCGCCAGCCTGCGCACCTCGGAGAAGCTGCTGTTCGACCTGACCGACGCGCCGGAGGAGGTGGAACGGCTCACAAGCGAGATCACCCCGCTGTGGCTGCGTTACTACGACGAACTGTACGCCATCACCAGTTCCGTCGGGCGCGGGAACGCCTGTTGGGGGCCGTGCTGGTCGCCGGGCAAGGGCTACATGCTGCAATGTGACTTCTCGTATATGATCTCACCGCGCATGTTCGAACGCTTCGTCCTGCCCGACCTGACGGCGTGCTGCGAGCATCTGGACTACGGCTTCTACCACATGGACGGCAAGGGTGAAATCCCGCACCTGGATCACCTGCTCAGCATCGAGCGGCTGCGCGGCATCCAATGGCAGCCTGGCGACGGCCAACCGCTCGCCGACGGCTGGCTGCCGCTCCTCAAACGCATCCGCGACGGCGGCAAGCTGTGCCAGATTTACGTGGATTGTAAAGGCGCACTCACCGTCCAGAAAGAACTCGGCGGCAAAGGCTTCCTGATGCACATCGTCGGGCGGATGACGCCGGAAGAAGGAGAAACGTTTTTGAAAGAACTGCTAAAATGAGTGCTTCAACCGCGAATCGCGCGAATCTTTACGAATCATAACGATTCAGGCACATAAGCCGACCACGAATTTTTAACGAATAAACGAATGAGCGCCTGGCTAACGCGCGTTTTTGGTTGATCCAAGGCCTAAATTCGTTCATTCGTTCCCTGATTCGTGATCGGCAAGCCCTACCTGACTATTTTTGGAGGAATTTATGACTGACAAACTTGAACAATACCGCCGCGCCGACGCCCCCCTACCCGCGACCAACCGCCTGTGGCCCCTCTACGGGGCAGGGTTCGAAAACTTCGGCGTGGACGGCAAACCGATTACCGTCCCGATGCCCGAATACAGTCCGGACGAGCTGCTCGTGCGCCACGACGCCTGCGGGCATTGCTTCTCCGACATCAAAGTGATCTACGCCGGACAAAATCACCCGCGCATCCACCGCAACATGCGCGAGCGGCCGGTTGTGCTCGGCCACGAGGTGAGCATCACCGTCGTCGGCGTGGGCGAGGCGTTGCGCGACCAGTACCAGGTCGGCGACCGCTTCATCATCCAGGCCGACATCTTCTACAAAGGCAAGAACTGCTCTTATGGCTACGAGATCGACGGCGGGCTTTCCGAATACACCGTTATCGATCAGCGCGTGCTCAACGGCGACCACGGCAACTACCTCATCCCCATCCACGAGGCCGGGACCGGCTACGCCGAAGCCGCGCTGACCGAGCCGTGGGCGTGCGTCATCGCCGCATACCAACTGCGCTACCGCACTGCGCCGCGCGCCAACGGAACGATGTGGATCATCGGCGCGGAGCACGCCAAACCTATGTACACCTTCAGCCAGGGCTTCGACGAGGCCGCCCACCCCACCAAACTACGGCTGACGAACGTCCCCGCGCCCTTTGCGCTGTGGCTTCGCGAGCGCGCCGCGCGCCTGGGCATCCCTGTGGAAGACGTCCCCGAACTGCCCGATCCAGCAACCGTCGAGACCGACGATGCGCCCGTCTCTCCGGCAGAAGTGACCGGCGGCAGCGGCAAAGGCGTGGATGACATCATCCTCCTCGGCGCGGACCCCGCTCTCATCGAGCGCGCCAGCCCCAACCTGGCAAGCTACGGCATCATGGCGCTGATCGACGATGCGCCCATGCCGCGCAAAATCAAGCTGGACGTAGGGCGCATCCACTACAACCGCTGGCTCTACGTCGGCGGCGCGAGCACCGACATCGCCAAAGCCTATAGCGACACGCCCGCGCGTTCGACGCTCGAACCGGGCGGGCGCGCGTGGTTCGTCGGCGCGGGTGGCCCGATGGGACGGATGCACGTCCAGGCCGCGATTCAATCCGAGGCCAGCCCGACAGTCATCGTCTGCACCGACGTCAGCGATGTGCGGCTGGACGATCTCTGCACGAGCTTTAGCGCGGAGGCGCAAAGCAAAGGCGTCGAGTTCATCTGCCTCAACCCGATGAACAAGGAAGCTTACGCCAAAGGGCTGGCACTATTCAAAGAGAGTGGCTTCGACGACATCATCATCCTCGCGCCGGTCACGCCCGTCATCGCCGACGCCGCGACGTACCTGGCCCAGCAAGGCGTGATGAACATTTTTGCCGGTGTGCCACGCGGCAAGTTCGCGGACATCGACCTGAGCGACGCTTACCTCAAACAGACGCGCGTCATCGGGCACTCGGCCTCCACCATCGAGAACATGCGCTTTATGCTGGATCAGGCGGAGACCGGGCAACTCTCGCCCAACCGCTCCGTCGCCGCCATCGGTTCGTTGGAAGCCGCTTACGACGGCCTCAAAGCCGTGGACGAGACGCGTTTCCCCGGCAAGATCGTCATCTACCCGCACATCAAGCCCCTGCCCCTCACCGCGCTCGCCGACCTGAAGGACGTGCTGCCCACCGTCGCCGCCAAACTCAAGGACGGGCGAGAATGGACGACGGAGGCCGAGGCGGAACTGCTGCGGGTGATGTTGCCGTAGCGAATGGCGAATGGCAAATGGCGAATGGCAAATGGCAAATAACGACACGCAACTCCCATCGTCGTTGATGACGTCCGAGTTGGGGTCATTTGCGCGGGCGACGATTGTGGAACGCAAGCCGGAGATTATCCGGCGGGTTATGGCCGATTATGCCTATCCACCAGAGATTGTGGCGGCGCTGGAAGCCTTCCAGGAGGAAATCGCATCTGGTCTTATTACACCACTGACCGAGGACGCGCCGGATGTGGACTTCTGGAACGCGCATCATGCGCAGCACGCGGGCAAAACGTGGCTCGACGCGCCCTGGTATTTCGCCGAGACGTATTTCTACCGGCGGTTGCTGGAAGCTGTACGCTACTTTCAGCCGGGACCGTGGCGCGGCGTGGACCCCTTCGCGCTGCAAAAACGCGAACAAGAAGCGGATGCCATCGCGCAACTGGCGACGGTGTGGGCGCAAATCGAGCAACTGCCGCCCGAAGAGCGGTTCGTGCTGCTACTCCATTCCGCGCTCTGGGGCAACCGCGCCGACCTGAGCAACTTCACCGTCGAAGAGAGCGCGCATCGTGGGTTGGAGGCCCACGCCGAGCGCGACAATCTGCTGATTGACGATACTGAGACAGTGTTGGCGTTCTTTTCTCAACGGATCGAACGGGTTTCAACGGAAAAAGAGAAGAAATCCATTCCGTCCGTTGAATCCGTTGAGGAAGTCGCCTTCATCAACGACAACGTCGGCGTGGACAGCCTCTTCGACCTGGCGCTGGCCGATTTTCTGCTCACCCAAGGCTGGGCGCAGCGCGTCGTCTTCTACCTCAAGAACCAGCCCTTCTTCGTCTCCGACGCGCTGCCTGAAGACATCGAACTCGTCATCCGCCAACTGCAAGCCGCTCGAGAACCTACCGTCGCGGCATTGGGACATCGCTTGCACAATGCCTTACTCCCTACTTCCTACTCCCTACGCCTGACCACCGATCCCTTCTGGACAAGCTGCCTGAGCTTCTGGGACCTGCCGCCCGCCCTGCGCGCCGACCTGGCCCGCGCCGACCTGCGCATCCTCAAGGGCGACGTCAACTACCGCCGCCTCCTCGACGACCGACGCTGGCCCCACCACACACCCATCGCCGACGCCGACGCCGCCTTCCCCCGCCCCTACCTCCTCCTCCGCACCCTCAAAGGTGAGATCATGGTTGGCTTACTGCCAGGCCAGGCCGAAACGCTCACGGCGGAAGATTCAACCTGGCTTATCAATGGCAAGCGAGGGCTAATCCAACTTCTCACAGATTAACCGCGAATCACGCGAATCGACGCGAATCTTTTTTATTTTTGTCGAATCAGGGAGAATGGATATGAAAGGATTTTTATTTCCCGAGGAAGGTTTCAAGATTGTTGGCGCTGCAATGGAAGTTTACAACCAGTTAGGACATGGTTTCCTCGAAGCTGTTTACCAGGAAGCTTTGGCAATAGAGATGCGCATACGCGATATCCCCTTTCAAAAACACCCGTAGATTCGCGGTTAAAAAGTTATTTAGGTAGGCAGGTATATGAATAAATCATTACAAGACAAAATCGCGATTGTGACAGGCGGGGCGCAGGGATTAGGCGCCGCGCTGTGTGAACGACTGGCGCGCGAAGGTGCGCACGTCA
Source organism: Chloroflexota bacterium (assembly GCA_022707725.1). GTDB lineage: Bacteria > Chloroflexota > Anaerolineae > B4-G1 > SLSP01 > DSWT01. Next base: position 8,089 of record JAKJAB010000098.1, read on the forward strand.
TCGTCGCTGACCTGAATCTTGACGGCGCGACGCAGACTGCTGCCGAGATCGCCGCGCAGCACGACCGCCGCACGCTCGCCGTGCAGGTGGACGTGACCGACGAGACGCAGGTCGCCGCTATGGTGGACCGCACGGTCGCGGAGTTTGGGCGGCTGGACATCCTCGTCTCCAACGCCGGCATCCTCATCTCCGGCGCGGCAGATGAGTTCGACGCCCGCAAGTGGCAGGCCGTCATCAACGTCAACCTCGTCGGTTACTTCCTCGCCGCCAAACACGCCATCCGCGTGATGAAGCCACACAAGAGCGGTGTGATCATCCAAATCAATTCCAAATCCGGCAAAAAGGGCAGCTACAAGAACTCCGCCTACGCCGCAAGCAAATTCGGCGGGATCGGGCTGACGCAAAGCCTGGCGTTGGAACTCGCCGAAGAGGGCATCCGCGTCAACGCCGTCTGCCCCGGCAACCTGCTCGATTCGCCGCTGTGGACCGAATCGCTGTTCAAGCAGTACGCGCGCAACCAGGGCATCACCGAGGCTGAAGTCCGCCAGAAGTACATCGACCAGGTGCCAATGAAACGCGGCTGCACCTACGAGGATGTGTGCAACGTTGTCGTCTTCCTGGCGTCCGACCAGGCCAGCTATATGACCGGCCAAGCCATCAACGTCACCGGCGGGCAGGAAATGCGGTAAGATAAGATTCTCAACCGCGAATCACGCGAATCTTCGCTAATTTCAAGAAAGATTCACGTAGATTAGCGAAATTAGCGGTTTATCATGAGTGTAACCGAACCTGTGGTACAGCCCCGATCATGAAAATGCTGACGGATCATAATCCGGCGCTGCGGGGACGGCGGATTGTGATCCGCCTTAAGCGTCGAAGTAGAACTATTTTCAGAGGAGTCTCCATGTGGGATTCCACACCAACGAGGACGAAAATAAGACTTTCCGTGTATTCTGTGTATTCCGTGGTTTATTTTTGAAGGAGATGAACGTCGCGGGCAAGGCTTGAGCGGTGATTGGTAATCGGTAATCAGGCAAGGATTGGCGCATAGGCGCCCCTGGCCGTCATTTGTCGCGGCTTGATGCGATACATCGAGCCGCGATTTTTGTTTTCTCTCTTGACAAAAAGCTATTTTAAGAGTATAATTACTTATAGATAATTATTATCGATAAGAGATAACTATGGACACCGAGACGGACAACAGGTTAGAGACACTCATCGCCAAACTGCGTGAACGGGATTGCCGTATCACCCCGCAACGGCTGGCCCTGCTGGAGATGCTCGTCCACACCGACGAACATCTCAGCGCGGCGCAGATCTACGAGCGGTTGGTGAAGCGCTTCCCCACCACCAGCCTGGCGACAGTCTACAAAACCCTGAGCCTGTTGAAAGATCTGGGCGAAGTGACCGAAATCAGCTTCAGCGATGGCGACACTCACTACGACGCCAGCAACCCCACCCCCCACACCCACCTCATCTGCACGCACTGTCACCGCATTACTGACGCGCCCTACATCGCTGCGCCCGACCTGACCGAGGAATTGGCAGCGCTGACCGGCTATAAGATCACCGGTCGCCGTTTCGACTTCTACGGTATTTGCCCAGACTGCCAGGCCAACATGTAAATATGTTAGTGGCAAACAATCGTTTGCCTTGTAGTTCAGTTCAACCTAAAACAATATGGAGGTAACACAGATGGAAAGCACGAGCATGCCCTTGATCGGCGACAAATTCCCAGAAATGACGGTGAAAACCACCCACGGCGAGATGAACCTGCCCGAGGCGATGAAAGGCAAGTGGTTCATCCTCTTCAGCCACCCGGCGGACTTCACGCCGGTTTGCACCACGGAGTTCTACGCATTCCAGCAGCTTTACCCGCAGTTCCGCGAACTCAACACCGAGCTGATCGGGCTGAGCATCGATCAGTTGTACAGCCACATCAAATGGATTGAATGGATCGACGAAAACCTCAAAACCAAAATCGAGTTCCCCCTGATCGCCGACCACGGCAAGGTGGCGGGGATGTTGGGATTGGTCCATCCGGGTGCCGGTTCGAGCACGGTGCGCGCGGTCTTCTTCGTGGACCCGAAGGGCATCATCCGCGCGATCCTCTACTACCCAGCGGAACTGGGCCGCAATTTCAACGAATTCTTGCGGATGATGAAGGCGTTCCAGATTTCGGACGCCCAGAAAGTGGCGATGCCGGCCGACTGGCCCAACAACGCCCTGTTCGGTGACGACGTCATCGTGCCGCCGCCCGGTAACATCAAGGTGGCGGAAGAGCGCAAAGGCAAGGAAGGCTGCCTCGACTGGTGGCTATGCCACAAGCCAGTACAGAAGTAACCCGGAAGCCCGTTCCAGCAAAAGGACGGCCCGTCATGATTATGGCGGGCCGTTTATCGAACAACTCAACGTCACAGGTCCACTTGGCTTGATGGCGAATAATCCATTATAGATAGAAAACACTTGACAATAAAGAAAATTGTTGTATACTTTATGTCGTACCCCCCCCAGGGGGGAGGGGGATAG
>JAKJAB010000099.1 GCA_022707725.1 Chloroflexota bacterium
CCTGCCGCTGCGCACCACGATCATGATCACCGACCTGCGCACGGCGGAAATGATCAAGTACGCCTCCAACGCCTTCCTGGCGGCTAAAATCTCCTTCATCAACGAGATCGCCAACATCTGCGAGGCGCTCGGCGCGGACGTGAAGGAGGTTGCCTCCGGTATGGGGCTGGACAAACGCATCGGCAGGTCATTCCTCGATGCCGGCATCGGTTGGGGCGGCTCGTGTTTCCCTAAGGATGTCAAGGCGTTAGCGTACATGGCCGAACTCGCTGGACGGCATCCGCAACTGATCCACGCCGTGATGGACATCAACACCGATCAACGCAAAGCGCCCATCCGCAAAGTCAAAAAACTACTTGGTGGCACGCTCGAAGGCAAGGTCATCGGTTTGCTCGGATTGGCCTTCAAACCTAACACGGACGATATGCGCGAAGCGCCCTCCGTGGACATCGCCTGGGACTTGCTCCGCGAACGCGCCAAAGTCCGCGCCTACGATCCGGTTGCGATGGATAACGCGCGGCGAATATTACCCGAAGTCCAAATGGCCGACGATCCTTACGCCCTGGCGGACGGCGCCGACGCGCTTATCCTGGTGACGGAGTGGAACGAGTTCAAAAACCTGGACCTGGCGCGTATTCGAGATGCGATGACCCAACCCATTCTGATTGATGGGCGCAACATCTACGACCCCCACCTGGTGCGCGACATGGGATTTCTATATATGGCCATCGGGCGTGGCTACAACGGTGTGGGAATCGATGAAATCATTGAGTAAGGGAGCGTTTTGAATGACATTATTGCGCACGAAACTCGATAATGGTCTACATGTGCTCATCCGTGAAAGCCATGCAGCACCGGTCATCAGCGTGTGGGTCTGGTATAGGGCCGGCGTGCGCAACGAACGCCAAGGCATGACGGGCATCTCGCACTGGGTCGAACATATGCTGTTCAAAGGCTCGGAGCGGTGGCCGGAAGGCGCTGCCGACGAAGCCGTCGCCCGCGAAGGCGGCGTGTTCAATGGGATGACGTGGTACGACTTCACCACGTACTACGAAACCCTTCCGGCTCACAAAATTTCCGTGGCGCTCGACATCGAATCCGACCGGATGCGCAATGCCGCCTTCGACGCGGACGAGGTCGAATCTGAACGCACCGTCATCATCAGCGAACGGCAGGGCAACGAGAACTCGCCGCTCTTCCTGCTCGGCGAGGAAGTCTCGGCTGCGGCTTATCGCGTCCATCCCTACGGGCACGAGACGCTCGGCCATCTCTGCGACCTGCAAACGATGACGCGTGACATGCTGCACAGCTACTACCGCACGTACTACGCGCCCAACAACGCCATTCTTGCCATTGCCGGAGATTTCAACGCCGGAGAGATCGAACGCATCACCGAGCGGTACTTTGGCGGGATCGAGGCCGGGCCGGAAATCCCTCCGGTCACCGCCGTCGAGCCGCTACAGCGCGGCGAACGGCGCGTCGTCGTCGAAGGCGCCGGGCAAACCGACTACCTCAACGTGGCCTTTCACATCCCCGCCGCCCGCCATGAAGATTTCTTTGCCCTGACAGTGCTCAACGCCGTGCTGGCGGGCGCATCGGGCTTCCTGGTCGGCGGCGGCGTCACCAACCACACCAGCCGTCTCTACCAGGCGCTCGTGGAGAAAGAATTCGCCATCGACATCAACGGCGGTTTGATGACAACCGTTGATCCCGGCCTCTACCAACTGACGGCAACCGTCTGGCCGGGGCGTACCCTCGCAGACGTCGAAGCCACACTGTGGGCTGAAATCGAACGGCTGCAAGCATCGCCTGTCACACAGGCAGAACTGGAGAAAGCGCAACAACAGGCGCGCGCGCTCTTCGCTTACGCCAGTGAAAGCACCACTCATCAAGCATTCTGGCTCGGCTACAGCGAGATCTTCGCCGATTATGAATGGTTCACACGTTATCTGGACAACATTGCCGCCGTCACCACGGAGGACGTACAGCGTGTCGCGCAAACCTACCTGCGCTCCCAGAATCGCACCACCGGTTGGTATCTGGCTAGAAAATGACTCTTCACCACGAATCTTCACTAATTTTGATTTCTATTCGTGGGAATTCGTGTAGATTCGTGGTTCCAGTCTTTTAGCGTTGGCAAGAAAACATCCTGGAGAGACAATGTATAAACAGAAACTTGCACTTTCTTTGCCCGGCCCTGACGATATTGTGCGCCAGGTTCTGCCCAACGGCATCACCGTGCTGGCCCGTGAAAACTTCAGCAGCCCCACCGTCGTCGTCAGCGGCTACCTGTTCGCCGGCGCCATCGATGTCCCCAGGGAAAAGATCGGCTTGGCCGGCTTCACCGGCGATGTGCTGGAACGCGGCACGCGCACGCGCAGCTTCGCACAACTGTACGAGGCAATCGAATCCATAGCTGCCAGCTTCAGCATCAATGCGGGGATCCGAACCACCGGCTTCGGCGCGCGCGGGCTGGTCGAACACTTGCCGCTGCTGCTGGACATCCTCAACGACGTGCTGCGCAATCCTGCCTTCGAGAAAGATCAGGTGGAGAAAGCCCGCGCCGAAATCCTCACCGACATCCAGGAGCGCGAAACCGATCCGCACCGCATGGCCTCATTGACTTTCCGCACGCTGGCATATCCGGAGAATCATCCCTATCACTGGAGCCAAACCGGCTACCGCGAGACCATCGAGCGCATCACCCGTGACGATCTGGCGCAGTTCCACGCAGCCCTCTTCGCCCCACAGAACGCCGTCATCGTCGTGGTCGGCGCGATTAAGGCGAAAGATGCAGTGAAGGCCGTTACCGCCGCGTTCGGCGATTGGCAAGGCAGCCGTCCAGCACGAGCCGACATGCCGCCTGCACCCGTATTAACCGAGCGCCACGAGCAACGGTTGACCATCGAAGACAAAGCACAAAGCGACCTCGTCCTCGGCTGGCCTGGCCCGGCGCGCGCAGACCCCGACTTCGTCCCGTGCTTCGTCGCCAACACCCTGTTCGGCGTTTTCGGGATGTACGGGCGGCTGGGGAAAATCATCCGCGAGACCAACGGCTTGGCCTATTACATCTACAGCAACATCGAGGGCGGGAAAGGCCCCGGCCCTTGGCGCGTCATCGCTGGCGTCAACCCGGTCAACGTCGATAAGACAGTCGAGCTGATCCTGCAGGAGCTGCGCCGCCTGCGCGATACGCGCGTCACCAAAGAGGAACTTCTGGATACGCAGTCCTTCCTCATCGGCAGCCTGCCGCTGCAACTGGAGACCAACGCCGGCGTCGCCCACGCGCTGATCAACATCGAGCGACACAATCTGGGATTGAATTACCTCCAGCGATACTCCGATATGATCATGGCCGTCACCGCAGCACAAGTGCAGGACGTCGCCCAACACTGGCTCGATCCTGAGCACTATGCGCTCGCCATCGTCGATCCCTCGGTGTAATATGCTCACCACCGGCGTCGATCTCGTAGACATCCCACGCATCGAGCGGGCGCTGGATCGCTTCGGCGACAAGTTTCTCGCGCGCGTCTACACATCGGACGAGGTCCGCTACAGCCGTGGACGTCCGGCGGAACTGGCAGCACGCTTTGCGGCGAAAGAAGCCGTCGCCAAAGCGCTAGGCGTGGGGATGCGCGTCCTTTCTCCGACAGGCATCGGCTGGCTTGAGGTGGAAACGCTGAACGAGATGAGCGGCAAGCCCTACGTCATCCTCCACGGACGCGCCCGCACGCTCGCCGAGGCGCAAGGGTTGACCGAGTGGGCCGTCAGCCTCAGCCACGACAGTGGGCTGGCCATTGCCTTCGTCGTCGCTACGAGGAGGTCCTGATAGGAGCAAACTTATGCGCGCAGTCGTACAACGTGTCACACACGCTTCCGTCACCGTAGATAACGCCATCGCCGGCGAAATTGGTCCCGGTTTGCTGGTGCTGCTGGCCGCCGGCAGAGATGACACCGAGGCCGAAGCCCGCTGGCTGGCGCACAAAACCGCCAATCTACGCATCTTCAGCGACGTCGAGGGCAAGATGAACCTCTCCGTGCAAGCCATTGGCGGAAGCGTCCTGGTGGTCTCGCAGTTTACGCTCTACGGCGACATTCGCCGTGGGTTCCGGCCTTCGTTCGTCAAAGCTGCGCCGCCGGACGTCGCCGAGGCGCTGGTCGCCGTCTTCGTGGACGCTTTGCGGGCGGCGGACATTCCCGTCGCCACCGGCGTCTTCCGCGCGCACATGCACGTCAGCCTGGTCAACGACGGCCCAGTGACGATCATCCTCGACAAAGAACCCGGAGACGCCAATGGCTGACGAAACGCAACTCTGGATGTGGTTTCTGTTCAATGCCGGACTCGCGCCGCAGCACGCCAAGACGCTGCTTTCCGCCTGGGATCAACGCGGACTGACGCTGCACGCCATACTGGAAGCCCTGCCTGCCCAGGCCAATGCGCTCGGTTTGACGCCCGAGGAAGCCACCAAACTGCATCCGCCGCACCACCTGCCGGAGATCACGGCCCTGCGCTGGAACGAACCACTCTACCCTATGGGATTGCACCAGCTGCCCTTCAAACTGCGCCCGGCGCTACTGTTCTACATCGGCGATCTAAGCCTGCTGATGCGCCCCATCATCTACCTGGCGCCCGGTCCCCTCGATGCTGAAACGCAAGAGCTTCTGCAAGAGACAGTGGGGATTTTGTTAGGGGAGAGCCTGCTGCTTGCCACGTTCCGGGATAGCCCACAGACGGCAGCCTTGCTGGAAGAAATGATCGCCAGCGAAGGTGAGGCGCTGCTCTTTGCGAAGCAGGGTCTGGCGCAGCTCAAGCTGCCCGAACAGGAACGGATACTCTTGGAAAACGGGCGTCTGCTTGTTGTCAGCCCCATGCCGCCCGCCACGCCCTCCAATCCCGCCTGGGACGACGTGTTGCAGCAAGTCGCTGCGAGCGCGGCCATACGCTGCGTGTACAGCCATGCCGCAGCACTGGACAAAGTCGAGAATTCCGCCAACGCGATCCTGCTCGCTGCGGCACCCGGCATCCGCGCCCCCCAGGGTGTCCGCGTCGTCACCAACGCCGCCGAGGCCGCGCTATGGCTCACCGAGCTTCCGACCGCACCGCTCAACGCGCCACAACACTCCGCAACGACCACGGTGTCTGCATCACTGGAGCTGGCGGCAGAACCACCCGCCGGTCCCCCGCCCACTCCGGCAGAAGCGCTGCGTGTCCTGGAAAAGGGCGGGCGCGTCCCCGATGCGTTAAAAAAGCGCCTTTTCGGCAGCTAGATAATCTGCTTGCGCGAGTTCACAATCCTGTGCTTTAGCGCACGCCGATCAACTCCACGGCATCGATCTGGTTCCAGAATCCTGTGCGCGACTCATCGAGGTCGATGTGCACACCGACGATGCGCTCGATAGTCTGCGGCACCGTCACGATCAACATCCCCGGGCACGTTCGATCCGCGTCTTCACCTTCCCAGATACGTTGCGCCACACCAGCCTCGGTCACAAGAGAGACGCGGGAGATCGCGCCACGGCCCAGCGTCTGGTGAATCCGCACCTCGGTGGCATACACCGGTCGGGCATAGCGCAGGCGCAGCCATTCCACACCGTTCCCACGCGCGGACGCCCAGGCCCTGGAGTCGTCCGCGCAGGCATTGACCTCCGGCGCGCCGGTTGCTCGTGTCACGCTCCAATCAGGGAAGCCAAACTGCGAGCTGGCTTCCGCCGAAACCGCCCATTGTGACAACACAATCGGGGTCGGCGTGGTTTGTGTGATTAGCGTCTCCGCTCGTTCACACCCCGCGCACAACCCAACGCATAGCACTAATCCGAACACCATCCATAAACGACGCATCATTCCCCCAGCCCCATCTGTCGTCTACTACTGCCACCGACTGTCCGACCAAGTCAAAAAGTCGAAACAGACTTATTCTACCGCCTGTCGGTAACAAAGCAAAAGGGTAAGCGGCAATAATCTTTGTGGTTTTTAACCGAAATCATACTTATTTATTTTGATCGCAACCTCATTCTCACACTTGACCTTTGCATTTATTTGTGCTATAATTTTCTTTACTTAGAATTAACGTAACTATTCAGGTGGGGCGCACTTTTACGCCTGCAACGACAGTAGGAAGCGCAAAAATTGCCGTTTTGGGTTCAGCTAAGTGCGTCCTACCTCAAGGCTGAATAGTTACGAATTAGCGTTGACACACTCAGGCGACTATATCAAGAGTCGTTACACTTTTGAGTAAAGGAGAAAAACTATGTTTCAAGATCGCATACGAGAAAACTACGAGAACCTGACGCCGGGTTTCAGAAAATTAGCGGATTTTATCATGAACAGCACCCTCGACGCAGCCTTCCTCACCGCCACCGAACTCTCGCGCCGTGTAGGTGTCGATCCGGCAACCGTCGTGCGCTTTGCGCAAGAACTCGGGTATTCCGGCTACCGCGAGCTTTCCCGCGAAGTCAAGCACTACGTGCGCGACCAGGTAACGGCGACGTATCGCAAGGCTGGTGAAGCGGAGTCCATCGAGGCGCTGCTCCACTCGCTCATCGATAACGCCGAGCAAAACATGCAGCACTTCGTCACCACCGATCTCGCGAATGTCGTCAAAGCCGTCGAGATTCTGCGGGCTGTCCCACATATCTGGTTCACCGGCGAGTTCACCGGCTACGAGCTGGCGGTCTTCATGACCAAGAAATTCAAAGCCTATGGCGTCCCGGCGAGCGTTTTCTACCCAGGGATGAATGAGACCGCAAGCGTGCTTCCGCAAATGCAACCCGGCGAGGCACTCGTCACCTTCGTGGGCACCGAACCCAACCTCGATACCGGGTACGCCGTTCACATGGCCCGCGAGAAAGGCGTCAAGACCATTGCTGTGACCAATTCCGGCGTAGCCCTACCCGCGCGCAAAGCCGACCTGACGGTGATCGTCCCTGGCAAATCCCCCATCGGCATTCCCACCTTCGGAGCGTTGATGCAGGTTGCCAGTCTGATTTGGGAAGCGGTGATGAAGGAGCGCGTCGAGGCAGCCGGTCAAACAATGGAAGACCTTCAGGGCAATATGGAAGCGCTGCTCCAACTGCGCGCCGCTACCCCGAAATACGAGGTCGCCACGGCGGAATAGCCCCGCAGATTCACGTAACACAACGGCGTTGCCCCTGTACAGGCAACGCCGTTCTTTTTTTGACAGGATCAACAGGATTTTCAAGATAAGAAACTCTAAACAAACTACTCGCGCACCCGGCGCTTCAACCGCGCGGCTAATGTCTCCGGCTCCGCGCCTTTTTCGGCCTCAGGTGAAGACGGCGAAGCTGATGCTTGAGTAGGTAGAACACGCTCGCCACCTGGCGCTTTTTCCGGCGGGACAGCGTCCGTCACAACCGGTGGTGTTTCCGAAGAAGTGATCTTGCGCTTCCGGCGAAGCGTTGCCGCCAATGAGGCGGCTGTCCCCGCTGCCAGTTGCGCTCTACGCGGTCGCCGGCGCAGCGCCCCGGGTAGCAAATCCGGCAGGCGCACACGCAACCACGCGAAGAAGCGCGCCACATCCGCTCGCGTCGGCGCCAGCCGCCGCCAGGCGATGTCCACCGGCCATGCCAATGCCGCCAGCAGGACAAACAAGGGCATCAGCGGCTCGCCCGTGACCCGTCCCTGAAGGTCGTGAACGAAGACTTCCTCCGGAACCTCAATGCGCGCCGCGCCCCCCTGTGCTGCCAGACGCGCCATCGCCGCACCCGCATCGCCAGGGATGTATTCCGGCGGTGAAGGCGCAACCCACCCCGTCACCAGGTCGCGGTCGCCGTGCAGTCGCAACAACACGGAGCTGCGGTCTTGCAGCGCAAAACGACCCTCGTAACGACCTGGCGCGCGTTGGGTCAGGGGTACGATCAGTGGCGTCCCTTCTCCCAATGACGGCGAAACCTGCACGTTCAGCGCCAATCCATCGACGTAGCCGCTGTCTGGATCGACCACATCCACCACCACCCGCGCGCCATCGTCGTCGGGCAACACGCGCAACGCCAGGTCCGTATCAGCAGGGGACGGCAACACAGCGCGCACCACCGCGCCCCAGAAACCCGCGAAACCCTCCCACTCCATCCAACCCGCCGCCCACTGTCCGGTCGCGTCCGACGTCCACGCCACGGAACGGCCCAGACCGTACTGCCACACCACGAGCAGTGGATCGCCCTCCAAGGCCTCCCACACCACCTGCGATGCCGCCTTCGGCGTCGTGGCGACGTACCCGCGCAGCGGCGGCGCCACCGTGATGTCGGCGACAGGCAGCCACGGCGTCAACGGCGCGGGATAGAACGTCTTCTCGACGATGTACGACCGTTTGGCACGTGCCGTCTCCTCGGTGAAGATCGCGGGCAGACCGGCGGCCCGCTGGGTCAGGTAGAAGCGCCCGTTACCAATTTTGGCAATGTTCATCAAGAAAGGGACGTCCTGCCCTGTGCCAATCGACACCACACTCAGCGTCATCCCTTCCTCCACCAGGCCTTGCACCAGCGCCGGAACGTTCTCCTGATGTTCGGCGTCCGCACCATCAGCCAACAATAGAATGTGCCGCTGTTGGCCGGGCGCGAGTGTCACACCGCGCAGCAAATCGGCGGCATAGGCCAGGCTCTCGCGCACATAGATGCCGCCACCGCCCACCTGCAAACGGCGCAACTGCGCGGTCAGCAGGTCGCGCTCCGTCATCGGAGCCGGGCCAATTGTGTCCGCCGGGCGGTCGTCGTAAGCGACGACGGCGAGTGTATCCGCGTCGTTCAACGTCTCCGCCACGCGGATCGCCGCCTCCGCCGCCAGTCGAATTTTCGTTATCCCCCCCTCCTGCACGCCCATACTGCCAGATTTGTCGATCACGACCGCCATCACCATCGGCGGAAAGCGTGTGGGGTCCTGCACCTGCATCTGCACCGGCAGCGCCTCTTCCAGCGGAGTTCCCAGCCAGCCGCCGACGCCGTAACTCTGCGGCCCCCCCACCGCCACCAGCCCGCCGCCCAGGTCGCGCACAAATGCCCGCAGAGCGTTCAGCGACTGCGGTGCAAAATCTCGCGCGGGCGTGTTGACCAACACCACGCCCGCATACTCCGCCAGCCCCTGGGCAGAAAGCGGAAGCGCGGCGGGCGTCGTCTGTTCGACGGTCAGCCCGGCGTTTTCCAGTGCGCGCGCAGCGGAATCGCTGTCTTCAGGCGCGCCCACCACCAGCACGCGCGGCGCCCCCTGCACCAGCACCCAGCCATCGGCGCAATTGTTTTGGGTGAAAGTGTCCAGCTCCGGCTCGACACACACGCGCACTGGAATAAAACCCGGCTCATCCGCCGCAAAGGCAAACGCCAGGCCCGTTTCCGCACCGAGCAGGTCTGCCTCGCCATAGCCGGTTTGCCCGGCCGCAGTCCAGGCGAAGCCGACGTTCTGCGGCGTGTTGCTGCCGATCTCGAGAATTGCTGGGACACGGTCACCGGGATAGACGCGCGCGGGCAGGGACACATCCGCGATCCACACTTCCGCGCCCGGCGTGCCAGAGCCGGTCTGCACGAGCTGTACGTCCACGCCGCGCGTCCCGGCTTCCCGCAACGCCCACGCACCCAAACCGGAGGTCTCCAGCCCATCCGTCAACACCACCAGACGTCCCGGCGCACCTTCTGGGATGAGCGCCAGCGCCAGCCGCACGGCTTCCTCAAGACGGGTGGCATCGATGCGTGGCAATGTCGCCACCTCTGGCAGCGTCGATGCGGTCGAGAGCGGACGATCCACCCACGCATCTCCGGCAAAAACGACCAGCGCGGCGCGATCCTGCAGCGACTTGTGGGCCAGTGCCTCTTCGACAAACGCCAGTTGCGCCTCCCAAGCTGTTCGCGTGCTGGCCGAGCGATCAAGCAGGAAAACAACGGCCAGATCGCGCGTCCGCTGCCCGCTATACACACCGAACAGCGCCAGGAGCAACAGTGCAACCAGCGCCAATCGTAAGAGAAACGGGGGTTTTGCCATGGGAAACGCAGCATTGAAGAAATTTTGGATTCTGGATTTTGGATTTTGGCCTTTTGAGAGACCTGATGCCACGCGCTTTCTGCGCCAGGACGGGCCCCACCACAAGACGGCTTCCAGCAACAACAACAGCAACGCCGTCGTCACACCCCAGCGCCCTACATCGCGCCAGCCGGGCACATCCGCCGCCGGAGGGACGACGCTCTCTCCCACGCGCACTTCCCGCGGCCGCAGATCAGTCTCGCCGGCATCGAGTAAGGACAGCGCGGCATAAGTGACAGCTGTCCCGGCGGACGACTCCGCTTCGATGCGGTACAGACCCGCCGCCATCTCCGTCGTCTGCAGCGCGCCTGCGTTAAACACAGATGAACCATCGAGGGGCAAGGGCAGGCGGCGGTTGTCTGGCGTGACCAGTGTCGCCGCCGTCGCCGCTGCCAGAAGGGGCGGCGCCCACGGAAAGCCAGACGGCAACGACAGCGCCGGTTCCGTGGACAACTCCGGCATCAGCCACCCCATCAAGTTGGCCGTGAGAATGGGAAAGGCCAGACGCAAGGGCAAGTCCGAATCACGCAAGTCAAACGCCAGAC
>JAKJAB010000009.1 GCA_022707725.1 Chloroflexota bacterium
TACGCGATGCCCATTCTGGTCGACGCGCGCATCCAGGCACTCGAACTGGCTACCGGCAAAAGCGTGTGGACCTATCCTGCCACTGAGCCGGCGAAATAGGGAGAACGGACAATGTGGGATGTAGTGATTGTTAGACCAATTCTCAATACGATGCTGCTCCTATACAAATATCTGGGAGGCGAAACGATTATCGCTGTAGCCTTGGTGACCCTGGTGCTGCGTATCCTGGTCACTCCCTTGATGCTGAAACAGCAGCAGGCCGCACGCAAGCAACAGGAACTGCGCCCTAAAATTACAGAGATCCAAAAGAAATACAAGGACGATCCCCAGAAATTGATGGAGGAACAGCGCAAACTAGGCCTCAATCCGCTGGGTGGATGTCTGCCCTCGCTGGTGCAATTGCCATTGATGATCGGCTTGTATCAAGCCATTATCCGCGCCCTGGCCAGCACGCCACTGCAAATGTTGGAACTGCCGCGTGATATTTACCGCTGGATTCCGAGCTTCAGCTCGCTGATCCCTTTGAAGAGCCAATTTCTCTGGCTGGATTTGGCCCTGCCCGATCCTCTGTTGATTCTACCGATCCTCGTTGTCGCCACGTCATGGTTCTATCAAAAGTTGATTACTCCCCCGGCTTTGGACGCGCAATCAGAGGCGATGAACAAACAGATGATGCTGATGATGCCCTTGATGATGGGGTTCTTCTCACTGCAGTATGCTTCAGGATTGGCCATATATTTCCTGATCACGAACCTTATCGGCATCCTGCAATACTACCTTTTCCGCCAGCACTACACCTATCCCACGCCTGAGGCGACCGACAAAAAACCCGTCCCGCAGAAGCAGCCGCGAGCCAGCGCCAAATCGTAGCGACAAGGAGGTTGTGCATGTCGCCAGAAGAACCGGCATCCGAAGAATCGACAACGGCAGTTGTTGTCACCGCGTCTTCCGTAGACGAAGCGATCATCCTGGGATTGACCCGGCTGGTCTCCACCCGCGATGAAGCTGATATCGAAATTTTAGACGAAGGCAGCCGGGGATTTCTCGGTATCGGCGCGCGTGAAGCCCGTGTGCGGGTCACACGCCGCGCTCCGTCAACGCTACCGGCGGCTCCACATCCTAAACCTGGGCCAGCAATCTCTGAGCCAAAGCCGGTAGCAGTGATGGGTGAACCCAAGTCGGTGATGCCCGAACCCACACCCGCACCGGTGTTACCCACGTCTCAACCAGAGCCAGAAAAGGCAGTCCAGATCGTGTCGCCGGCTGAAGTCGTCGCAGCGCCAGAGCCGGTTGCGTCCGTAGAACCTGCGCCCACCCCCAAACTGAGACCGGTAGAATTGCAAGAAAAGCCCCGCACGGAGCGTCCATCCGGCGCTCTCGACCGTGCGCTGATCGAAAAGACGGCCCTCGAAGTGGCCAAAAACCTGTTCGCCGGATTCAGCATCCAATACTCCGTGAATTGGGAACAAGAAGATCGCCCGGCTTTGTGGATATCGCTGCGTGGCAAGGATGCCGATATCATGGTAGGCCCGCACGCGCAAACCCTCGACTCGATCCAGTACCTGTTCCGCACCTTGCTGCACCGTCTGACAGAAGGCGATTACAACGTCGTGCTCGACGCCGACGGTTACCGCAAACGCCGCCAGCGCAGTCTGGAAGCCCTGGCGCGCAAGATGGCCGATCAAGCCATCAAATCGGGGCGCAACGTGCGGATGAAACCCATGCCGGCCCACGAGCGGCGCGTCATCCACATGATCCTGCGCAAAGACAAGCGCGTGAAGACCGAAAGCTTCGGCAAAGGGCACGAGCGCGCCATCACGATCATACCCAACATCAAAGAGCCGTGATCAATCCGACCAGCGCGTCCATCGACTACCTGGTCATCGGCCACGTCACCCACGACATCCTGTCCGATGGGCGGCGCGTGTTGGGCGGAACGGTTTCGTATGCGGCACTGACGGCGGCGGCGCTGGGACGCTCGGTCGGCATTGTGACGAGTGCCAGTGCGGACGCCGATCTTGCGCCACTCGACACGCTCGCCACCCTGGTGCGCTGTCCATCCCCCTCTACCACCACCTTCGAGAATGTCTACGTCAACGGACACCGCGAGCAATACGTCTACACCCCTGCCGCGCCGTTGACGCCGGTTGCGATTCCTGATCCCTGGCTCAAAACACCGATCGTGCATCTCGGCCCCATTATGCGCGAGTGCGATCCCGCACTGGCCGATTATTACGCCGGTAAAACCTTCCTGGGTCTCACCCCGCAAGGCTGGATGCGCAGCAGCGACGCGCGCGGGCACGTTTTCCCCACCCCCTGGGTCGAAGCCGGACATTTGCTGCCGCTGGCTTCCGCTGTCGTTCTCAGCATCGAAGACATCGGCGGTGACTGGGACCTCGCCGCGCACTTCGCGCGGCAAACACGTGTGCTGGTGGTGACCTGCGGGTGGGACGGTGGCACGCTTTTCCTCGACGGGCGGCCCACGGCATTCCCAGCTGTGCCGGTGAAGCAAATCGATCCCACCGGGGCCGGGGACATTTTCGCCACGGCGTTCTTTATCGCGATGGCTTCGGGAGCACGGCCGCTGGCCGCTACGTCGTTCGCGGCATGCCTGGCGGCGCGCTCGGTTACGCGCGTAGGGCTGGCCTCGACGCCGCTGCCAGACGAAGTGGCCGCGTGTCCTCTCGAACTCAACCCTTGTGAAGGTTCAGGCGAACCAAAGGTTCGCACACCTTCGCAAGGGTAGGAAAGACAACTGAAATGACGCGGGTGTACACTTTCACCAACCAGAAAGGCGGCGTCGGCAAGACCACTACCGTAGTGAACATCGCTGCGGCGATGGCCGATTGGGGCCACCGCGTCCTGGTCGTCGACATCGACCCCCAAAGCAACGCCACGACCTGCCTGGGGCTGGACTCGCGCACGCTCTCTTCATCCATCTACGATGTGCTGACCGGCGAGCAAAACGCAGGTGAAGTCATCCGTGGAACCCGCTGGCCCGGGCTGGACATCTTGCCCAGCGCGCCCGCTTTGGCAGGCGCCACCGTCGAGTTGAACCGTGCGGCAGATCCGCGTGAGCGAGGCGAACATCTCAAAAACGTGCTCGCCTCGATCACCGGCTACGATTACTTGCTCATCGACTCACCACCAAGTCTGGGCGTGCTCACCGTCAATGCCTTGAGCGCCGCCCAGGCGGTCATCGTGCCTGTGCAGTGCGAATACCTGGCGTTGGAAGGGCTGGCGCAGTTGATGCGCACCATCACCCTGGTACAGCGCGGTCTCAATCCCGCGCTGATGGTGCGCGGCGTCGTCATGACGATGTTCGACAGCCGCACCACCCTCTCGCGGCAAGTCGCCGAAGAAATCCGCAAACATTTCACCGATCGGGTGTTCAACGCCATCATCCCACGCAGCATCCGCCTGAGCGAAGCGCCCAGTTTTGGCGAACCGGGTGTCTTCTACGCGCCGCGTTCGACCGGGGCACTGGCCTACCGCGTGTTGACATGGGAATTGCTGCGGGGCGACGGCTACGCGCCGGATTGGACGCCCCCGGCATCGGCTTCAGAGGACTGATACTCAGACAACGACATCCGCCGGCAGGTAACCGGCGGATGTTCATTTTTGCAAGCAAAACGATGCGCTCTGTTGCATCTACTGTTGATAAATGTCGTAGCGCCGCTCGAAGAGGCGCATCGCGTACTCGGCAACGTATTGGACATTCGGGTCGGGGCTGTCCAACAGGGGTTCAAGCAACTTGAGGTGCCCCTCACGGCCTACGTGCGTGAGGGTGAGAATCCCCAGAATTTGCGCCTTCGGATCGCCCTGGGTAATGGCTCGTTCCAACATCGCGCCGGCGGCCTTCCCCACCCCCAGTCCCGATCCCTGACTGGCAGCCCAGGCGATGAGCCATTCCAGTTGATCGATTTGTGGCGGCGGTAAAGCAACGGTTTTATCCTCGGCTTTCTCCTTCATTGTATTGAGCGCGATCTGCGCAGCCGAACGCACCAGCCACTCGGAATCCTCGCGGGCCAGCTTTTCCAAGATTACAGTGGCCCAGGGTTGGTCGACACGACTCAATCCCTGCGCCACCGTACGGCGAATCAGGAGCGATTCGCTATCTACGGATTCTTTGAGAACGTCCAGACCTTCGGGCGTCTTGGAAAGCGCCTCGGCATAACTGGGTAACAAGTGATCGTCGGCCTCCGACATCGTATCCCGCAGCAGGCGCACTGCGCCAGAGGTGCCTATATCGCCCAACGCTTCGACCGTAGCTTGCTGCACCTCGAGATCGGGGTCTTGCAACGCGCCGACAAAAAGCGGCATCTCCCGCGGCGATCCCGACCATCCCAATCCGCGGAGCGCCGCACTGCGGATGGCCGCAGAAGGCTGGCGCAGGGTTTGGATGAAAAATGCGCGTGCGCCTTCTCCGGCTGCGACCGCCAGGGCTTGCCCCACACGCAGCCGCATCTGCCGGTCGAGGTCAGAGTCGGTAAACGTTTGCGCCAGGACCTTCATCAAGGATTTTCGCCACGGGGCTTCGTCCGGCGCGATGGCACCCCAACGCGCTGCGCGCAGCAGGCTTGCCGTATCGCCATGCACCGTCGCCGTTTGGACCAGCGTCCGCACCAGCGGCGTGACATCTTCCAGGGCAGCGTAGAATTCCATCAGCAGCGTCCACGTTGGATCGCCCAGATGCGCCTTGACAATATCCGCACCGACTTCATCCTCCACGAGCGCCCAGGCCGTGAGGAAGTCATCCCAGATGTAGTGCGCCGGTACCCAGAACTTGCCATCGCGCTTGAGTAATTGCGTATCGAAGAGCATCCGGCGAATCGCGCCCTCAAGTTTGGGCGGCCGCACTTCCTCAGGAGGCAGCAACGTTCCGATCTGATCGTAGATTTCCTGTTGGGTGAACGCGCGTCCCTCCAGGCGATGCGTCTTGGCCAGGTAACTGAGGGCGCTGAGAGTGAGCACCCGCGCCTGCTCGACAACGTCGGCCTGTCCTTCCCCGAGGTTGGGCGTGGGGATACAGTGATCGAGAAAACGATCGAGGACATCGACCGGGCGCGTGGGAAGCTGCCGGGTGCGCAAATAGACCAGCACGCGGGTTCGAGCAACGAAGCCCCCGCATCCTCCGCCCACTTCAGCACAGCGAAGGTTTCTTCTGCCGGTTCGACAGGTTCAGCGCCGAGTAATTCCGCCCATCCACGGTAAAGCGCCGCCAGCATATCTTTGCCGGAAGGCGGGATCAGTTCCAGCGATACAAATCCGGCTTCGATCAATGGGCCATAGCCCTCCTCGCCACTGGCGACCAGCCAACAGCTTTTGGGCAGGCTTTGTGCTACTTCGGCAAACCATCGCGCGGCGACGCGCCGCGTGTCGGGAGGCAGGCTTTCCCAGTTGTCGACGAGAATGAGCGAGGGTTCATTGCGCAGATGGGTAAGTATCCAGCGGGGAACCATCCCCTGCATAAACAAGGTTGCGAGTTCCACGAGTCTCTCGGCGGGTGACTCAGACTGCGCTTCGGGGAGATGCTTATACTGCGCGAGGTCGATCCACAAGGGGAAACGTTCGTAAGGGCGCTTCTTCGCACCGCGCGACGCCGTGGATGTGGCTTTACTGTCTGCCGTCTGCCAGACCTGCATCGCCAGAGCCATCGTGCGCCCTGCAGCCCGTGGTCCGGTGATCACGAGTCGCGGATGCCCTGCGGTGAGGTTCGCATAGCGCACTTCTAAAGGCTCGGCAAAGAGATCGTCGATCGTATCCGCCTTTGCCGGTAAAGGGGGCGGCGCAGCAAAGGTCGGGGGTTGAAAAATCTTCTGGGGATCCGCCGGTTGGAAAAGCAGCAGATCCTTCAGTTCGTTTTTCAGTGCGGTGACATAGCGTTCTTCCTGGCTGGCCTGCGCGCGGCTGCGCAGGTTCACCACCGGCGACCATAACTTGAGCGCGAATTCCTTGATCTGCTCGCGGCGTTGGTAAATCATGCGCGCGAGGATAAGGGCCATCGCAGCCCCGATAAGCGCCGAAGTGAGATCGAATCTCCAAGCGCGCTGTTGCAAAAACCCGCTAAACAGCACGCTTTACCTCTGTGTTTCTGGCGCTTCGATGACCAACCGGTAGCCCTGACCACGCTCGCTGACAATGCGTTTGGGGTCGCGTGGATCAGCTTCGACCTTTTGGCGCAGGTACCAGATGTAGAGCTTGAGGTAGTCGCGCCGGTTGGAATACTCCGCCCCCCACACGCGGCGGAGGAGCGTATCGTGGTTCACCGTCCGCCCGGAATCCTGAATCAGCGCCGAAAGCAACTGGAACTCGGTGGGCGTCAGGCTGACCAGCCGGTTATCCACCTTGACCTCATGCGTATCGAGGTTGACCCAGAGGTTGCCGGTCTGGAAGATCGTCTGTTCGCCACGAGCACGGCGCGCACGCGACAAGGCTGCCTTGACCCGGGTTACCAGTTCCTTGTAGCCAAAAGGCTTGACGATGTAATCGTCCGCGCCCAGGCCCAGGCCATAAGCGATGTTGTGCTCGTCACCTAAGGCGGTCAAGAAGAGCACCGGCACATCGGTGATGCGGCGCAAGGCTTCGTAGACGTGCCACCCATCCATGTCCGGCATCAGGATATCAAGCAAGACCAGATCGGGATGGGTTTGCTGCGCCAAAGCCAAACCAGTTTCTCCGTTACTGGCAGCCTTGACAGTATAACCAGCACGTTCCAAGAGCAGTTGAACCAACTGCGCCAGGGCCTCATCGTCTTCGACTAACAAGATCATATCGTTCATTGTGTGCTCCTTGTGGTGCAGATAAAATGATGCCTCATGACAGGAACGTGTCCCCGACAAGTCAGTCAACACGCCTGATCACATAACAGCGTATACCTCCAACATATCTAATGATATGTAAGAATCGTAGTTTGTCAAACCAAAATAGGGGTATGGGGTTAGAAATTAACTATGATCAGGCTTCAGGTATGAGGTGCGTTGGTTTCACATTCCAGCCATCTAGGGATTGACTGCCTGACTGAGGAGTTGCTGTCCAATTCGAACCGGTATCTGACGATCAGATGCGTTTTCGATCAAAACAGCCACGGCGTAACGGGATACCTGGGCTGAGTTCAGTCCGATGAACCATGTTTGCGTACGATTGGGACCGGCCAGCGCCTCACCGAGATGACCCACCGCATCGCCGTAACGTGGCCACAGATCGAGAATCTGTGCAGCGATGGCAGGTGTTGTGACCCTCACTGCTGTTATAGTTGGGGATACGCAGCCGGATAATGGCGCACTGAGCAGACGCAACGGTGTACGCATACCGCCATTACCGACGGTGGCGGCCACACTCACCATGTGCAATGGCGTCACCAGCAGATCGCCCTGTCCGATGGCCTCGCGAATAGGATCGGCAGAGGTAGCCTCCCACGGTACAGCTACGGTGGGAATTTCCAGGGGTGGCGCATCACTCAGCCCCCATGCGGCAAAGCTTTCTGCCAGTTTCACAATCCCCAGTCGACTCCCCAACGTGGCGAAAGGCGCCGGACAGCCAGCGCTCAAGGCCGCTTGCCAGGTAGTGGCCAACGGCGTCTGGGCGCAGGTGAGACCGTCGCCATTGACGGAAACATAGGCGCTGAGGGGCAACGCCGGATCGGAGAGTTCACCTTCTTGCAACGCCGCCGCCAGCACTACCGTCTGCAACACAGCGCCGGGTTGCGCCAGGCTTTGTGTGGCCCGGTTGAGCAAAGGGGCATCGGGGGCAGTAGACAGGTCCGCCCAGTCGGCCTCGACAGTGGCGGGGTTGTAGGTGGGCGTCGAAGCCAACGCTAAAATCTCTCCGGTGCGCGTATCGACCAGCACCGCCGCACCTTCATAACCCGCCAGGAGGTTTTGCGCCGTCTGCTGCAAGCGCATGTCGAGTGTCAAGCGCACATCCCGCCCCACCTGCGGTTGATGCAACAATCCCATGCGGAAATCCTGCCAGGGAGTGCGACCCACATCACCCCGCAGCCGGGAATCACACGTGGCTTCGATCCCACTGACGCCGTACTGCAGGGTGTTGTAACCAATCACCGGCACAGCTTCTGGGACATCGTAGGTGCGGGTGACATAGCCTCTGTCATCAACAGCAATACCCGCCAGGGTCACGCCGTTGCGGTCGAAGATGCGGCCCCGCTGAATACGGGACTCAGCCAGGACACGGCGTGGATTGGTCAGGTAATCTCGCAAATCGTCGGCGCGCACCACCGTCCATACCCCGGTGATAACAGCAATGCTCGCCAACAGCAACAGCAACGCCTTTCCCAGGCGTCCCGCCGTCTGTCGGATTGGCATACTCGCCGGAACAAGGGTGAGCGTGATCGGCTCTGGATGAGGCGCAGAAATGTTCAACAGCAAGCCCGTAGCAATGAAGACGGTAAGCAGGGACGACCCACCATAGCTTAGAAAGGGCAAGGTGACGCCGGTAATCGGGATGAGTTTGGCGTTGCCTCCCATAATGACCCATGTCTGAATGGCAAACAACGCGGCGATTCCACCCGCCAGCAGCGACTCGAAGGGCGAACCACTACCAGAAACGGATGTGCGTTGCGCCAGCAGAATGCCCCGGTAGACCAACAGGCCAAACAACAGCAGCACAGCCAATCCACCGACCAGCCCGAATTCCTCCACCAGGGCAGCGTAAACGAAATCGGTGTGGACGGCGGGGATGAGCGTGGGCAAGCCTTGTCCCAACCCCTCGCCAAACACACCGCCGGCGGCAAAGGCATAGAGCGACTGCAAAATCTGGAAAGCGCGGTCGGCCTGTTCCGGCGCCCACGGATCGAGCCAGATACTCACGCGCAGTGCAACCCGGCTCGATAGCCAATATCCGGACAGGGCAATCGGGACGATCAGCAGCAGGCTGACCGCCACATGCCATCCTTTGCCCCAGGCCAGGTAAAGCATGGCGACAAACGTGAGGTAAAAGAGCAGCGCGGCGCCCAGGTCTTGTTGCCATCCCAACAAGAGCAACGCCAGCCCCACCATCGTCACCATCGGGCCAAGAATCGCCATCCACAACGCCTTGCCGCCATCCTGCCGTTGCAGAAGGTCGCGCCGATCCGAAAGGTAAGAGGCCAGGTAAATCACCAGCAGCAACTTGAGTAGTTCTGAAGGCTGGAAGTACATGCCGAACGCCCCCAACCATAATTCCTGGCCGTATCCCGAAGGGTTTACTCCGAAGAAAAACGTCGCCACGAGCAACAGCAGTCCCGCTACCAGAAGTGTATAACGATAGCGCCGCAACAAACGAGGCAGAATCGGAGTCAGCGCTGCAACGCACAGCGCGCCACAACTGATGCCAAGCCAGAGGATCTGCCGGGGCAGGAAGGAAGGGGCCATCCGCGCCAGCAAAAGCAGCCCCCATCCGGTGAGCAAGCTTACGATCGGGAGAATAAAGGGATCGGCGCCGGGGAGTTTACGGCGCAATAGTGCGTAGGTCGCCCCCCAGATCGCCGTCCAGCCCAACACCAACGCGGTCAAACGCGTCAGTGTGAGCGACGGCAGCGGCGCAGCGAGATAAAGCGCCGTCGCGCCGAGACAGACAAAACAAACGGGGAGGGTGACCAGCAGACCTGCGGGGCTGATGATCATGGACGGTCGCCAACGCCCACGAATAGGTTGGGTGCTCATCTAGCCCAGGTACGCCTCCACCAACAAACGGCGCCTCTCCAAAGACGCCGCCGAGATGGATTCACGCGCGGTGATCAACGCCGTCTCTAGCGCGCGCGCGCACGCACAGTCGGGCGGCATCTCGCTCAAACGCGGAACCAAAAGCCGAAGCGCCTGCTGTGCCAGCCCGACGTTGTGATGCAGCACTTGGATCACCATCTCTACAGTGACCGGCTCCTCGCTCTCGTGCCAGACGTCATAATCCGTGATGTGGGCCATCGTGGCATAACACATACCGGCTTCACGGGCCAGGAACGCTTCCGGGGACGCCGTCATCCCAATGACGTCCATCCCCCATTGGCGGTAAACGAGGCTCTCGCCCTTGGTGCTGAAGCGGGGGCCTTCGATGGTGATGAAAGTCCCGCCGCGATGCACGGTGCCCCCGGCGGCGACGACGGCATCGAACAAAAGAGCGGAAAGCGCCGGACAAAATGGTTCTGCCACCGAGACGTGCGCGACCAATCCCTCACCGAAGAATGAACTGGTCCGGTTCTTGGTAAAGTCGAATAGTTGATCCGGCACTACAATGTCGCCAGGGTGCAGGTGTTCCCGCAATGAGCCGCACGCGGAGATGCTGATAACCTTCTCGACGCCAAGTTGCTTCAACGCGTGAATGTTGGCGCGATACGGAACCTCAGTGGGCGTATGAATGTGCCCACGTCCATGGCGCGGCAGAAAGACCACCGGCACGCCTTCGATGCGCCCGGCAATGAGCGCGTCGCTGGGATCGCCAAACAGAGTAGTGACACGAATCTCGTGGACGTCCTCCAGGCCCTCCATCTGGTATAGGCCCGAACCACCGATGACACCAATATGGATAGGATCATGGTTCATAAAACACACTCCTTGCGTAGTCTGATAGTCGCTAGCCGGACAGTCGTTAGTCGGATCGCCAAGTAGTCACAGGAATTCTATGTCGCTGCGTGGAGATTCTAGTGCCGCATCACTGCCGACGTCGGCTCAGGGTGACGCCTCCGGTTCTGGCCCGACAACGAAGGTCAGGGAGGAGTGGCACAATCCACAGCCACGAAAAGGATCCTCGACCGCAGCGCCGCTGCGCGTGCATGTGGCCCAAATGTGCATACGACGGATCTCCCAAAAGCGCCATCCGCTTCCACCAATGCGGGCATGCAAGATCATATTGGCACAGCCGTTGGCGCGATGGATATCGGGGGCGCGACAGTGACGGCACAACGCTGACGCCCAATGCCTGGCGTCAGGTTTGCCATCTAACAGATGACAGCGCTCTTTAGCCGCCGCCCGGCGATAGTAGCCACCGTCGTAGTAGGGGCACTCTCTCCCGTCAGGTACGCGCATCGTAACAGCTCTGGTCAGCCCGCGATATAGCTGAGCACAGTATGACGGTTGACATAGATCAAAGGCGATTGTGCAGGCAATGGACTCGAGCTATCGGCGAGGAAATAGATCTCCGCATCGACGATGGGAACGAAGACCCCCTTCCAGAAATCCAGAAAGTTGTGGAGTTTTGCCTCACTCAAAAACGGTGCATTGCCATGGATAATCGCCAACGGCAGATGCAAGACCAGCGTATCTGTCCGCGGCGCGGGACGGAAGTCTGCAAGAGATGCCTCGTGGACGAACACCAGAAACTGGGTACGTTCACGCGCCACGATGATTGACGGAGCGTGGCTTGAAGGCAGACCCGAGAAAGACCACGGCGCAATGTGCGGATTGCCGATGCGAATGAAATCCAGCCCATCCTGATTGATATAGTTATGGGGATTGCCCATCGTTTCCATCTCGCCAGTGATCCACAGCAAATCGTTGGCGACGTAGACCTCATGCCCCTGAAGCGGCGAACTCATCTGTCCCTTCCCTAAAAGTCCCATGGCTCCTCCTAAAAGCAGTTACAGATTACTAGTTGCTCATTTCACGTTCGGCACTCTCTATAGTCATGATACTCGCAACGGGGAAAGGGCGCAAGTGCAAAAATACTCAGACGCCTCTCCCGCAACGTTATGGATAAGTGCCCGCCAGCGCATAGAGCTGTTCTTCTGTCAGCAACGGCGTATCCAGCTCTTGCGCGCGATTGTACTTGCTGCCGCCGGGATCGACGCCGATGACAAGATAGCTAGTCTTCTGGCTCACCGAACCGGCGACCTTGCCGCCAAGCGCTTCGATCCACGCTTTGACATCATCACGCGGGCGAGAGAGTGTGCCGGTGATGACGAAGGTGAGGTCCGCGAGGGGTTGTTCACCCGCCACGACGGGCTTGCTTTCCGCCGCCAGCTTCAACCCGGCCTGTCGCAACTTTTCGACCATCGCCCGATTGTGGACGTGAGCAAACCACGTGAGGATATTCTGCGCCGTGATCGGCCCAATTCCTGCCACGGAAGCGATGACTTCGGCGGGCGCGGCTGCCAGCGCATCCAGTGTGGGGAACGCGTCCGCCAGCACTTGTGCCACCGTCGTTCCCACTCCCCGGATGCCGAGCGCCGCCAACACCCGGTCGAAGGGGCGATCTTTAGCTTGCGCGATGGCGGCCAGCAGATTATCAGCCTTCTTGTCGGCGAAGCCTTCCAACGTGAGCAAGCTCTCCTTGGAGAGAAAGTAGAGATCGGCGGGGTCTTCGACCAAACTCTGCTCTACCAACTGCACGGCGGTCCGTTCTCCCAGGCCCTCCATATCGAGCACGTGTGTAAAATAGGTGAGCTTTTGCACCAGTTGGGCCGGGCACGCGGCATTGATGCAGTAGTAGGCGATCTCACCTTCGGGATGGACGATCGGATCGCCGCACGCCGGGCAGGTCGTTGGCGGTACGATGGGACGTTGGCTGCCATCGCGCACATCGACGACCGGCCCCTCCACATAGGGGATCACGTCCCCGGCACGTTTGACCAGCACGCGGTCGCCGATGCGGATGTCGCGCTCCGCGATGAAGTCGAAATTGTGCAACGAGGCGCGGCCCACCGTCACCCCGGCAATGGGAACGGGTTGCAGTAGCGCCGTCGGTGTGATGACGCCCGTGCGCCCCACAGAAAACTCCACACCGACAACCGTCGTGGTCGCCTCCTGCGCCGGGAACTTATAGGCCACCGCTCCCCGCGGACGCCCGCCCACGACTCCCAGCGCCGCCTGCGTCGCCAGGTCGTCGATCTTGACCACCAGGCCGTCGGCTTCAAAGGGCAGCGTGTTGCGCCGTGCGATCATCTGCTCGCAGTAATCGGCGACGGCATCCAGGTCTTGGAAAAACGCGATTTCGTCCGGTTGGGCAAAGCCCAGGGCGTGCAGGTAGGCCAGCGTCTCCTGCTGCGTTTCGGGAACGGGGCCGTCTGCCGTGACGATGCTGTAGGCGTAGAGATGCAGTGGGCGCCGCGCGGTGATCGCCGGATCGAGCTGGCGCAGCGATCCGGCAGAGGCGTTGCGCGGATTGGCGAAGGGCGACTCGCCGGCTTCGATCAGCCGCGCGTTGAGCGCGTCGAAATCCTTGAGCAGGATCAACACCTCGCCGCGCACCACCAGGTAGGGCGGAGGCTGCGGGCCGTCGGGATCGGCAGGGATACGCAGCGGCAGCGTCTTGACCGTGCGCAGGTTCGCGGTGATATCCTCACCGACCAGGCCGTCGCCGCGCGTCGCGCCGAGCACGAGCTGCCCCTGGCGGTAGTGCAGCACCACCGTCAGCCCGTCGAATTTCGGCTCGACGGTGTAGGCCAGGCCCTTCGGCAAGCTCAGGGCAGGCTCAGGCAGCAACTTGCTGATGCGGGTGTGCCAGGCGAGAAGTTCCGCGCGACTGGACGCCTTGTCCAGGCTAAGGATCGGCGCGGGATGTTCGACTTTCGCAAACCCCTCGGCCGGCGCGCCGCCGACCCGCTGCGTGGGCGAATCCGGCGTGATCAGCTCCGGGTGCGCGGCTTCGAGCGCGCGGAGTTCGTCCGCGAGCGCGTCGAACTGCGCGTCACTGATCAGCGGGCTGTCGAGCGTGTGGTAGCGGTAGTTGTGATAGTTGATCTCTTCCCGAAGTTTTGCCGCGCGAAGGACAAATTCTTGATCCATATCTGCTCCAATAACAACTCAGGGAAATTTGGACAAGATTGACAGGATTTTCAGGATTATGAGGAACACAGGATGAAATCTCAGAAAAAAAAATCCTGTCAATCCTGTAAATCCTGTCGAATTATGGCGCGACGATCAGGTAATTGGCGGCGGCCCAACCTTCACGATGTGGGTTCGCCTCGTCGCGCAGGAACCACCACGTCAAATCGTCGGCTTGCGTCGGACCGGCAGCGACGATGAAGACTTCGCCCTCAGCGGCGACACTCAGACGCTCGGCAGCAGTGCTGGCGCTGGCGCGCATGTTCAGGCCTGCCGTGCCCGTTCCACTGACCTGCACGCGCACCCCCACCCCGATCTCCGTCGGCGAGAGGGGCAGTGTGGGCTGCGGCGTCGGTGTTGGCGTAGGTGTAGGCGTTGGCGAGGGCGTGGGTGAGGCTGTCCAAACGATAGCCGTGGGGCGCGGGCCTGAAGGCTGCACCGTTGGCCGGGAAAAGAGCCACATTCCGGTCAAGACAACCAGGAGGATGCCGCCGATCAACAAGGCCAGGCATCCCCATTGCCACCAACTTGCGCGCGCGTCACCGTTCTCTGTCACACCCGTATTATACTCTGGCTGGCAGAAGGCACAACCGGCCTGGAACCTTCATCCCTTGAGTAACGTCATAGAGAAAGGAGTACGGAGTAAGAAGTATGGAGTATGAAGGACACATCTGCCCCTTACCCCTTACTCCATACTCCGTACTCCAGTACAAATAAGGAGGAAGCGATGCGAAGACAACTGATGGCGCTCATTTTGTTGATGGTGATGCTGCTGCACGCGGGGCCGGTGTTGGCCGATGGGATCATCATCATCGATCCGCCCATTGTGCCACCGCCACCCGATTGGTCACCGTGGCTGACGATCCGCTATCATCGCGTGACAGTGACCATCGAGGATCAGGTGGCAACGACGACGGTGGATCAGGTCTTCCGCAACGACGGTAAAATAGCGGCGGAAGGCACTTACGTCTTCCCACTGCCGCCGGGCGCAGTCGTACAGAACTTCGTGATGTGGGTGGATGGGCAACCCATCGAGGGCGAAATCCTCCCGGCGGATAAGGCGCGTGAAATCTACGAGGGCTACGTGCGCCGGCAACGCGATCCCGCCCTGCTGGAATACGTCGGGCGCGATACCGTGCGCGCGCGCATCTTCCCCATTCCGGCAGGAGAAGAACGCCGCATCCAGTTGGAATACACGCAAATCCTCTCCATCGATGAGGGACTGCTGCACTATCGCTATCCCCTGAACACCGAACGCTTCTCCGCGTTACCGCTGGAGCAGGTGAGCATTTACGTGAGCCTGACGTCGCAGACGCCGCTGCGAACGGTCTATTCTCCCAGTCACCAGAACGAGGTGATCATCACCCGTGAGGGGGCGTACCAGGCCAGCATCAGCTACGAGGCCAACCACGTCCTGCCAGACCGGGATTTCGAGCTTTACGTCAGCGCGACGGCAGATGACATCGGCGCGAACCTGCTCACGTATCAAAGCGGAAGCGAGGACGGCTTCTTCTTATTGATGCTGACGCCAGCTCTGAAAACCGAAACACGCCGCGTGCTGCCCAGGGACATCCTGCTCGTACTGGATACATCCGGTTCGATGGACGGCGAAAAGCTCAAGCAGGCGCAGGACGCGCTCGCCTATATCCTCAAGCGGCTGAATCCCGAAGACCGGTTCAACGTGGTGGCGTTCAGCAGCGGGGCGCGCGTGTACGCGCCGACGTTGCAAGGGCCACAGGAGGCCGAGGCCGCTATCGCGTGGGTATACCGGTTGGAGGCGCTCGGCGGGACGAACATCTACCTGGGACTTTCCGAGGCGCTGGCGCAGACCGATGGGACGCGGCCCACCGTCGTCGTTTTCCTCACCGATGGGATGGCGACCGAGGGCATCGTGGATGACGACACACTCCTGAGCACGCTCGCGCAAGAGGCCCCTGCCGCCGCGCGTCTCTTCCCCTTCGGCGTGGGCTACGACGTGAACACGCTGTTCCTCGACCAACTCGCCGCCGAGCACCGGGGCGTTCCGGCCTACGTCGCACCGCAGGAACGCATCGACGAGAAGGTGTCGGCCTTTTACGGGCGCATCCAGAGTCCGGTGCTGACCAGCATCACGCTGGACTTCGGCGGGGTGCAGACCTACGACGTGTACCCCACCCCGCTGCCCGATTTGTACGCCGGAACGCAGCTCATCGTCGCCGGGCGCTACAGCGGATCGGGCGCGCGGACGATCACACTGACCGGTGAGGTCGAAGGCCGTCGCGAAACGTACACCTACGCCGGGAACTTCACCGCAACTGGCGGTAGAGACTTCATCCCCAGGCTGTGGGCTTCCCGCAAGATCGGCTACCTGCTCACGCAAATCCGCCTCTACGGTGAAAAAGAAGAGTGGATCGGTGCCGTCGTCAACCTGAGCCTGCGTTATGGCATCATCACGCCCTACACCTCATTCCTGGTGGAGGAACCAGACAACATATTGAGCAGCGAAGGTCGCCTGCGTGTCACCGAGGAAGCGGCAGAGTACTTCCAGGCCGCGCCGATGGCGCCTTCAGGCGAGAAAGCTGTGGAAGACGCCGTGATGCGCCAGGAGCTTGAGGCCGCCGCGGCCGCCCCCACCGCCGGCGCCATGCCCGCGCCCGACGGGGCACTCACCAGCGCGAGCAGCGTCCGCTACGTGGGCGACAAGACCTTCTTGTGCCGGGCCAACGTCTGCACGGATACAGATTACATCCCAGACACGATGACACCGCAGACCATCGTCTTTATGTCGGAGGCGTACTGGGCGTTGACCGCGCGGCAACCGGAATTGAGCGCCTACTTCGCCATCGCCGAGGAATCGTACTTCGTCGCGCCGGACGGGACGGCCTACCACTTCCGCCTGGGCACAGAGGCCGACGCCGTCGAACGCCCGGAGACGGCACCGGCAACAGACACACCGCAAGTGGAAACCGGCACAACACCCACGGCTACCTCTCCGGCAACATCCGCCGCGCCGACGCCCTCATCCGGCGGCGGTCCCGGAATATGCGGCAGCGCAGCAATACTGTTGACTCTGAGTATGGGTATAGTTCTCCAAAGAAAAAGGTTGACGCCTAGGGCGGCTCGGATATACTGAAGGTGGAGGTGGCGATGATAAAAGTCGTTGCGCAAGAAGTGGAATTGAATCTAACTTTTGACCAAGTTCTCGCGCTGATGGGACAGTTACAACCTCAAGAAATGTATGGGATCAAGGTCGTGAGTGTTTCAGATTTTCTAAAGCAGTTGGGAAGGAAATAACACCTCGCATTCAGAAAGCAGACAGATCATATAACGCCCTACAGATCAACTGTGGGGCGTTTTTTGTGCAGTAGGTGTAACATTGACAAGCACGCAAAGTTGGCTATCCTCAACGGATATAACGGATTCAGCGGATTAACTTCCGTTCGATCCGTTGAATCCGTTGAGGGAGATAGCCTATGCAAGACTCAGAAACACCCTGGGAGCCGGAACCGGTCGATGCCGCAGCGTTTCATCGGGAGGCGTGGGCGAACATCAACCGCGCGCCTTACGACCATGCCTTCGGCGTCACCTTCAAGCGCGCGGCGCATAGCAAGCGTGTGCGGTACAGTCCGGCCGAACCTGCGCCGGAGATGCCGGAGCCGTGGCAAGGCAGCGGCAAGGCGGTGGTGCGCTGGCTCTTCAGCGAACTCCCCGGCACGGCGGAACATCTGTTGGAGGACGCGACCTTCGCTTTTCTGCACGACCTCACCCTCCCACCGGGCGCAGCGACCGGGCAAAAGGCGCATCCCGGCCTGCTCCACATCTACTATGTGGTCGGCGGCGCGGGACGGCTCTACCACCGCCCCACCGACGGTAGTCCGGTCATCACGCGCGTCCTGCGCCCCGGTGACGCGGCGCTCGTGCGCGGCGCCGAGGCCCACAACCTCGCCAACGACGCCGAAATCGGCGATCTGCGCCTGATCGTCCTGGGCCTAAACAGCAGGTCGAGCGCCCCGCCCGCGCTACAGGAGCACGAATGACCCGCCGCGTCATCGTCATCGGAGCCGGGGCAGCAGGCTTGATCGCTGCCGGGCGCGCCGCCGAGATGGGCGCGGACGTGATCCTGCTGGAAAAGATGCGTGAGGCGGGGAAGAAGATCCTCGTCAGCGGGCAGGAACGCTGCAACATCACCAACACCGCGCCATTGGACAAATTCCTCAGCCATTACGGGCGCAATGGGCAATTCCTGCGCAACGCCTACCACCGCTTCTTCCGCGACGAACTGCTGGCGTTGCTGGGGCGGTATGGCGTGGAGACACAAGACGAACGCGGGGGGCGCGTCTTTCCGGCCTCCGGACAGGCAGCCGATGTGCGGGATGCACTGCTGCGCTATGCCTCCTCGCACCGCGTCGAGATTCGCTATCACGTCGAAGTGCGGCGGCTGCTCATCGAGGATGGCGCGATCATCGGCGTGGAATTGTCGAACGGCGCGCGCATCCCGGCGCACGCCGTCATCCTGGCGACGGGCGGCGCTTCGTGGCCGGCGACCGGCTCCACCGGCGACGGCTATCGCATGGCGCAGGAAGCCGGGCATACGATTGTTCCGCTGCGCCCGGCGCTCGTCCCCTTGACCGTCGCCGAGCGCGCGCTGGCCAAGGCATTACAGGGTGTGAGCCTGCGCAACGTGGCCTGCACGTTTTATGCGCAAAAAGGTGACGGTCCGGGCAAACCCTTGCGTCTCCCCTACCCCATGCCGCCCACCGGCGAGATGTTGTTCACGCACTTCGGCGTCTCCGGCCCGTTGATCCTCACAGCATCGCTGGCGGCGGTGGATGCGCTACGCGACGGCGCAAAGGTGACGCTCAGCATCGATCTCAAGCCGGGGATGACGGGACAAGACGTTCACGCCCGGCTGCAACGCGAATTCGAGGAGCACGCTCACCGCCAACTGGCGAACTTGCTCCGTGGATGGGTTCCCGCGACACTGGCAGACGCGCTCGCCGGGCTGAGCGGTATCGCCGCCGACCGCCACGTCCACACGATCCGCGCCGAGGAACGCGCGCAACTCGTGGCGCTGCTCAAGGACTTCCGCTGGGAGATCACCGGTTCGCTGTCACTCGCGTCGGGGATGGTCACGGCGGGTGGGGTAGCCCTCAAGGAAGTGCATCCGGTGAGTTTCGAGTCGCGCCTCGTACACGGGCTGCACATCATCGGGGAAACGCTGGACATCGCCGCCGACACGGGCGGATTCAACCTGCAGGCGGCATTCAGCAGCGGCTATCTTGCCGGTGAACACGCCGGTACGGACGATTGATATTTCTTGCTTTTAGCAACTAAATCGCAAATTTTTCTACAACACCCTTGACTTTTCCAGTGACACGGGTATCCTGTGCAAAGGATTCCACTCTGGGTGGGCACTGGACTTTCTACTTCGGACTTTTGACTTTGGACTATTCTCAGGAGGCGAAGTGACCGAGCAACATCCTTACATCGCCATCGAGGGCGTCATCGGTGTGGGAAAAACGACGTTGGCGCGGCTGCTGCAATCCCGATTCAAAGGTAGCACGATCCTGGAAGCTTTCGACGAGAACCCCTTCCTCTCCGATTTCTACGGCGACCGCGCGCGCTACGCCTTCCAGACGCAACTGTTCTTCCTACTCAGTCGTTATCGCCAGCAACAGGCCGCCGCCGAATATTTACGCCACGGCGCGCTGCTCTCCGATTACTTCTTCGCCAAAGACCAGCTCTTCGCCCACCTCAACATCACCAGCGAGGACGAGTTGGCGATGTACGACCGCCTCTACGACACCCTTTCCGAACGGGTGACGACGCCCGATCTGGTCATCTATCTGCGTGCCGAGATGGACACGTTGATGGCGCGGATTGCGATGCGCGACCGCACCTACGAGCGGCAGATGGAACGCGCCTACATCGCGGCACTGCGGCAGGCCTACGAGGCGCTCTTCGTCAACTACACCGCTACGCCGCTCCTGGTGATTGAGTCAGACGACATCGATTTCGTGCGCCAGACCGATGACCTGGACGACATCGAAAACCGGGTGCGCGCGGCGCTGGCCGGGGTGCGCCAGCCTACGCTGCCCGACATCGTCACGACCGCTCCGCCACGCCCTGCCTGGACGCTCATCTCCGCCCCCACCCCCGAACCGCGCAGCGAGGCCAACTGGCAGGCACTCGGCGACTTCCTGGCGCTGGCCGAGGCCGTGGGGCGCATCGGCGGCGCGCTTTCGCAGCAGCCGCCCATCGGGCCGGAAGGCGCGCCGGAAGCGATGCAGGCGGCGCTGCAAGATGCTGCACGCGCGCTCAACATTCTGTCGCTGCGCACGGGTGTCAACCTTGAGGGACAGGAGGAAACGCGATGACCAAACACTTCATCGGGGTCGCTGGCAACATCGGCGTGGGCAAATCCACGTTGACGGCGCTCCTCAGCCAACATCTAGGCTGGGAACCGTTCATGGAAGGCGTGCAGGATAACCCCTACCTGGCGGATTTCTACACGGATATGTCGCGCTGGAGTTTCCACTCGCAGGTATTTTTTCTGGCGCGGCGACTGCGGCACCACCGGCAACTGCTCGACCGGCCCAACTCGGTCATCCAGGACCGCACCGTCTACGAGGATGCCGAAATCTTCGCCCGCAACCTATACGAACAGGGATCGATGGAGGCACGTGACTACGACACCTATTGCGAGTTGTATCAAGCCGTGATTTCCATCCTGCCCCCGCCGAATCTGGTGCTGTACTTGCGCGCCTCGACGCCGACGCTCATCAAACGCATCCAGCAACGCGGGCGCTCTTATGAACGCCAAATCACGGCGGATTATCTGGAGAGTCTGAATGTGCTGTACGAGGACTGGTTCAATCACTTTGCGCTGTGTCCGGTGTTGACCATCCCGGCAGACCGGCTGGATTTTGTGGCCAACGGCGACCATCTCGATTTGATCATCACCCGTATCCTGGAACGACTCCACGGGAAGGAGGTTGTGAACTTTGACTGAGAATAAAGCCAGTACCTTTCTTTACGAGGCTGCACTCACGATCAGCGCCAAACTGGATACCAACGAAGTCCTGCAACAGTTGATGAGCCTTACCCACCAACACTTCAAGCCCGATGCCGCCTCCGTCGCCCTCGTCAATCCTGACGGCTCGCTGGTCTTCCGCGCAGCCTCCGGCGAAAGCGCACAGCAGATCCTGGGCATGAAAATGCCCAGAGGTGCGGGCATTGTGGGTTGGGTCGCAGAAAACGGACAGCAGTTGTGGGTTCCCAACGTTTATCGGGACAAGCGCTTTTATCCAGATGCAGACGAACACACCGGGTTCAAAACCAGCTCCATTCTCGCCGTGCCCGTGCGCATGGGCGATCAGACGTTGGCTGTTGTCGAAATGATCAACCCTGGTCCGGGCACCAACTTGCAGGAGGCACAGGATACAATCACGGCACTGGCGTCGTTGGCCGCGCCCGCCATCCAAAACGCGCGTCTCTTCGAACAGGTGAAACGCGCCGAAGCTCGTTACCAAAGTCTATTCGAGCAAAACCTGGATCCGATTATCATCCTTGATCGCCGGGGGAATTTTTTGGAACTAAACCGTGCGGCGCAGAAACTTCTGCCACTGACCAAACCAGAAGACGATGCTGCATTCGTTCCCCAGACCGATCTCGACAAACTGGCACTCAGCCCGGCACAGTATGAAGACCTCAAGGCACAGGTGAACGTCGAGGGAGTCAGCACCTGGGAAATTACAACCCACACTGCCGACGTCGAAGAGCACACCTTGCAAGTTTACTTCTCCTCCCTGCCGCACTACCTGCCCAGCGGCGCATACCAATGGTTGGCCCACGACGTCACCGACCGGGTGGCGCTAGATGAGATGCGCGAACAGCTCTCGCACATGATCGTCCACGACCTGCGCGTGCCGCTCGGAAACATCACCAACACGTTAGAATTGGTGCTGACGGCCTGGCGCGAAAAAGACGTTTCCGTGCCCTTCGAGCAAGTTCTGGAGATCGGATTGCGCAGCGCGCACCGTATGGAGCGCCTCATCAGCAACATCCTGGACGCGCGAAGACTAACCACCCACAAAACGCTGACCGTCTCGACGATTCGCGTCCCTGATATGGTCGCCGACGCGATCGAGGTCATCCAATCTTCTGTTCGGCGGCGCAGACACACCCTGATTCGCCGCATTCAGGACAATCTACCGCCGATGCAGGGCGATCTGGACCTGTTACGCCGGGTGTTGCTCAATCTGCTGGACAATGCTGCCAAATATACGCCGGACGGGGGAGCGATCACCCTCTCTGTGCAAGTCGACGAGCACAGCTTCCACTTCGCCGTCAGTGACAACGGTCCCGGCATCACACCGGAGAATCAAGTCCACCTCTTCGAAATGTTCTACCGCGCGCGCACCCAGCAGCAAGGCGGCGCCGGCATTGGCTTAGCCTTCTGCAAGCTGGCGGTCGAAGCGCACGGTGGAAAAATCGACATGCGCAGCGAACCCGGCAAAGGCTCGACCTTCGCCTTCAGCATTCCGCGCCAATTGCCGGAAAGCGCCATCTATCACGAGGCGAGTGTAGTGGAGTATAGCCCGTGACCCAGCGCCTCTATTACGACAACGCCACCCTGGTCGACTTCGATGCGCACATCGTCGCACGGCGGGAAACCGAACGCGGGCCGGCTGTGCAGTTGGATCGGACGGCGTTCTACCCCACGTCTGGTGGACAGCCGCACGACACGGGAACGCTCGCCGGGATTCCGGTGGTGGATGTGTGGAACGAAGAGGAGGCCGGGCCCCCAGGTACGGTCTGGCATCTGCTGGGGGCTACGCCCGTTGCGGCTGACGACGAAACCGTTCACGGGATCATCGACTGGGCCCGCCGTTTCGATCATATGCAACAGCACACCGGGCAGCACATCCTCTCGGCGGCCTGCGTGGAACTCTACCAGGGCAACACCGTCGGCTTTCACCTGGGCAGCGCGGCCAGCACGATTGATCTGGATATTCCGCAACTCTCGTGGGAAGCTGCGTTCAGAATCGAGGACGCCGTCAACCGTGTGATCTGGGAGAATCGCCCGGTGACGATCCATACCGTCACTCACGACGATCTGAAAGACATGCCCTTGCGCAAACCACCACAGGTAACCGGGGATATCCGCGTCATCTGGGTGGAGGGCTACGATGTGTCGGCGTGCGGCGGCACACACGTCCGCAGCACCGGTGAGATTGGGCTGCTGAAAATCACGGGAATCGAACGCTACAAAGGCGGTGTGCGCGTGGCTTTCCTCTGCGGTGGCCGCGCCTTGCGCGATTATCGCCGCGTGCTGCACGCCCTGCGCGAAACGAGCAGCGATCTCAGCGTAGCGCAGGATGAGGTTCCTCAGACGGTCGTCCGTCTTCAGGAAGAACTGCAAACGACCCGCCGCGCGCTGAGCAAGGCACAGGGCCAGCTTCTGGATTTCGAGGCCGACCATCTGTGGGAAGCGACGCCAGAGATAGATGGCGTCCGGCGCATCGGCGTCCACTGGATCGATCGCCCGTTTGCCGACGCCCGCGCGATCGCGGGACGGCTGCGCGAACGCCCGCGTACGCTGCTGCTGTTGGCCGTCAGTGAAGCGGACGGCGCGCGCCTGGTCTGCGCCCGCAGCGATGACCTGCCACACGTCGATGCCGGGGCCATCCTGCGCGAGGTCACGCAAGCGCTCGGTGGACGCGGCGGCGGTTCGCCATCCATCGCGCAGGGCGGCGCGCCGGTCCATCCCGCTGACGTCATCATGGCGACCATTCAATCAACGTTCACCTTGCGCAGGTTCGAATAGAACCTGTCAACCTCAGGAGATCATTCGCAACCTTTGCAAGGTTTCATTGGAGGCAACAATGCAAGAAATCGCACCCGGTATCTTTGTCGAATCCGCTTATCCGCCGTACAACCTGGGCTTGATTGTGACGGATCACGGCTCGATTGTGATCGACATTCCACCGCGCCCCAGCCATGCCTGGGCCTGGCAACAGCAGGTCGAAGAGGTCGCGGGTAAACCGCGCTACGCGGTCCTCACCGATGCATCATTGGAGCGGCAGATCGCTGCGTCGCTATGGAATACGCCCATCATCGCGGCGGAGGCGATGCTGCGCACACTGCTCACTTACGACGAGCGCGGGTGGCGCGAGATGCTTCAGGTCTACGTCGCGCAGCATCCAGAAGAGGCCGACGAAGTGCTGCGGATCAAGCCGCATCTGCCCACACTGACCCTGGACAAGCATTTCCTGCTGCACTATAGCACGCCGCCGCTGGAATTCGAGAACGTAGCCGGCGGCGCGCCCGGCAGCATGTGGATCGTCGCGCCGAAACACAGCCTGTTTTTCGCCGGGGATACGATCGTTGTGGATGAACCAGCGCTACTGGAACGCACGCCGGATTCCAAAGCCTGGCTGAATACGTTGAGCACCCTGGCGCGCCGGACCACCATCCGCCACATCGTGCCGGGACGCGGTAAATCTCCCATCCAGCACAGTGATATCGAAACGCAACGGGAATTTATGCGCGTGATGCGCCGGACCGCGCGTACCCTAGCGGGGCGCAACAATTTCCGGCTCAGCCAATGCGCGCAGGATTTGGGGCAGGCTTTCTACAATGCCCAGGGACAAAAAGCTGTCAGGCGCATCAGGGCAGGCCTGGAACACCTCGTCGCAGAGATTCACCAGACGAAAGCGACGCCGGGGGAAGAGGGAGAGAATAGCGAATAGCGAATTACGAGTTGCGAGTTGCGAAGTGCGAATGGTCAGCCACCTGACCACCCGACTACCTGACGATTCGACTATCCGCGCAAGTAATCGAGAAGGTGCTGTAGAGCGGCCTGGGCGGCGGCTTCGTTGTTGGCAGCGCGGCCTGCAGTGAACTCAGTCGAACCGTCGCCGGTGAAGAGATGCCGCCAGGCGTAACGTTCGGTTGGCGTCGCCAAACCGAGGTAGTACAGCCCCACGGGTTTGGTGGCGGTCGCTCCTGTCGGCCCGGCGATACCGGTGACGCTGACCGCGACCTCTACACCGAGTGCGCGACACGCCCCCGTCGCCATCTCCAATGCCACGACCGCGCTCACAGCGCCCCAGCGGATGAGCGTTTCCTCGCGCACGCCCAACACCTTTATCTTGACGGCGTTATCGTAGGCGATGATGCCGCCCCAGAAGTACTGTGAACTGCCCGATACCTGCGTCATCAGATGACCGATCAAACCGCCGGTCGCGGATTCGGCAACGCCTATGCGCCAATTCCGCGACAGCAGGCGCTCCCCAACATAATCGGCTAACATTGTCATTCCTCCCTGATCCAAGCGTATCGCTGATTGTAGCACAAGCTGTATTTCATGTTACACCTCCTTCATCCTTATTATACGTTCTTCTGCGTCAAACGACTCCGCCATCTGGGGAGTTATTGCCCTCGCCATAAGGTTAGTTTTACGGGAAACAAATTCAGTTCGGCGTCGTTGTAGCGCGTGAGTAGAGTCATGTTACAATAGAGAAACTCGCCTGATTTTGATAATCACTCTAGGAGGTAAACAATGTCCAAACACATAGCCCGATGGATTAGTCTCGCTCTCCTCGCTGCTGTGTTGAGCGGCTGTGAATTCTTGTCCGGTCTCTTACAACCGACGCCGGAAATCCCACCAGCGGCAGAGATGCTGCCCGATCTGCCGGATCACACGGTCGTCGAAGGGCAGACGCTCACCGAGTACCTTGGGTCGCTGGCCGAGGGGGCCGCGCTGCTGGCGGGCCGTCCCGATCTGGCGGCGCTCGCCCTGGGCGTGGACAA
Source organism: Chloroflexota bacterium (assembly GCA_022707725.1). GTDB lineage: Bacteria > Chloroflexota > Anaerolineae > B4-G1 > SLSP01 > DSWT01. The sequence goes on from JAKJAB010000009.1 coordinate 25,551, forward strand.
GTTCACCGGCTGCTACCAGGACGTCGGCGCGGTACAGGCGCGGGTCTACAGCAACAAGGAGAATCCGCTCTCGGCCGGCGCTGTGGCCATCGCCGACCGGAACGCGCTGCTCGATCCCAGGAATCTCCTGGCGTGCCTCAAGCCCTCGACGGAAGCGGGAGAAGCAGGCATTCAGAGCTTCGCTATTGAACCGTGCTCCACCAGCTACACCCTCACGCGCGATGACAACGAATTCTACATCCTCTACGCCGGGACCACGCAAGAGATCTGCCAGGCGTTCTGTGCACAATTGGAAGGATGCACGGCGCATTGATGAACAGAATGAAAGGGGCCGACGATGAGCGTCAAAATTGTGACCGATACCAGTTGCGATCTCCCAGCAGGACTTGAGCAGGCGTTCGACATCACTGCCGTTCCGTTGGTTTTCCTCTTTGGGGATGAGCAATTCAAAGACAAAACGATTCCCATGGCGGAGTTCTGGGAGAAAGCCAGGGCTGTCTGGCCCAAGACGTCTGCTCCTTCGTCCGGCGATTTCGAACGCGCTTTTCGCCAGGCAGTGGACGCGGGCCATCAAGTCGTGTGTATTGCCGTCACCAGTAAACTGAGCGCCACCTATAACGCGGCGCTCATCGCCAGCCAGCGTTTTGCACCGGATCAGGTCGCCGTGGTGGATTCCGCGACATTAGCTATCTCGCAAGGGCATGTCGTGCTCGCGGCCGCCCAGGCTGCGCGGGCCGGACTAAGCCTCGCCGACGTCGTGTACACTGTCGAAGCGATGCGAGATAAATTGCACCTGTACATCAGCCTGGACACCGTGCAGTACCTGGTCAAAGGCGGCAGGGCGAGCAAGCTGAGCGGCATCCTCGCCGAACTGCTCAAAATCCGGCCTTTGCTCGTTGTGCAGGATGGCGAACTCGTCCTCCTCGAGAAACTGCGCGGACGCCAGAACGCCAAACAACGCCTGCTGGAGATGGCGTTGGAACACTTCCCTGCCGAAAGGGCAGCTATCGCCCACGTTGCCTGTCTCGATGAAGCCCAAGAGTTAGCCGCTACCCTGGCCGCCAAAACCGGTTTCGCGGTGGAAGCTATCCCCATCATCGAAGTGGGCATGGCACTTGCTACCCACGGCGGACCGGGAACCCTCGGCATCGGCGTCGTCACACCGTAACAGGGTGTTAAGTAACCCCTACTGCGTCACACACTGAGGAACCATTGTATGAACAACGCCCTTTCTACCCGCAACCTCTTCACCGACTATGGTCTGGATCGCGTGCATCGCCAACTGCAAGACGTCACGTGGGTCGCCGCTCAACTCACGCACCCCGACACCCGCTTCCTGGCGGTGTGGCGGCTGCAACCGCTCGTTGCGCCTGGAGATCCGCCGCGCCCGGTGTGGCTCACGCCTGAGGCTGCGGCAGCCTTTCTTGCACAGGCCGCATCCGTCACCGTGCTGGGCGTCGCTGAAAGGCGCACCTACGCCACCTTCGATTTGCCAGCAACGGCAGAGCCGCCCGCAGCGTTGACGGCGCTCGGCGAATTCCAGGACTTGCGCCGAGTCAGCCCTCTATTGAGCCGGTTCGATGGTGGAATGCTCGCCTACGCCAGGGCGATGGCTTTCTGGCACACACAGCATCGCTTCTGTGGCGCGTGCGGCAGCCCCACGGAGAGCCGCGAGGGCGGACACCTGCGCATCTGCACGAATCCGCAGTGTAAGCAGCAGCACTTTCCCCGAACCGACCCGGCCATCATCGTCTGCACGACGTGCGATGATAAAATCCTGTTGGGGCGACAACCCACCTGGGCCAAAGGACGCTATTCCAACATCGCGGGTTTCGTCGCGCCGGGCGAAAGTCTCGAAGATGCTGTCGTGCGCGAAGTCCAGGAGGAAACCGGCGCGCGCGTGGCCGCCATTCACTACCACTCCTCGCAACCCTGGCCTTTCCCAAGCTCGTTGATGCTCGGCTTCACGGCCGAAGCCGTCGATGACACGCTCTGCGCCGGGCCGGAGTGCAACGATGGCGAACTGGAAGACTTTCGCTGGTTCACCCGCGCCGAAATCC